>JAUNUM010000157.1 GCA_030538215.1 Bacteroidia bacterium | reverse complement strand
CTTACAATTTGATACTTCTCAAAATCTTAAATTATTTTAGCGGACACTTGTGGTGCACCCACTGTCTCTACATTTTTTAATATCATTTCTGGCGACTTATTCAACTGTTTTGTGTAATTTTGTGTCGAAATCCGTCAAAATCAAAACTAATCGGTTTCAAGTTAACTATGGAAAAGAAAACTAAGCAAAATAAGAAAGTAGAGAACAAATCATCCGGCAAAGGGAATATTGTCAGGTGGTTGTGGCGGTTATTTTTTATTTTTGTTGCTGCAAATATTATTATTTTCTTGTTGATGTCATCGGGGTTGATTGGTTATTTACCTAAAATTGACGAACTGGAAAATCCGATAGATAAATATGCATCGCAAGTTATTTCGTCTGACGATCAGTTGCTATTTACATATTCGCAGAGTGATGAAAATCGTATTTTTGTAGATTATAATGAATTGTCGCCTCACCTTATCAATGCCCTTGTAGCTACCGAAGACCAGCGTTACTATACTCATTCGGGAATTGATGCTATCGGTTTGGGAAGAGCCATTTTTAAAACACTTTTATTGCAAGATGAAAGTAGTGGCGGTGGTAGCACCATCACTCAGCAATTGGCAAAATTGCTTTATTCTCCAAAGGCTAATAGTAAACTTCAGCGTATTTTTCAAAAACCCATCGAGTGGGTGATTGCTACAAAATTAGAGCGTTTTTACACCAAAGATGAAATTATCAATCTCTATCTTAATAAGTACGATTTTAATTACAACGCTATAGGCATTGAATCGGCGGCGCGTACTTACTTTAACAAACGCCCTATCGATTTAAATATTCAGGAATCGGCTATGCTGGTGGGAATGTTGAAAAATTCATCGCTCTATAATCCGATTAGGCGAGAGCAGGTAACGAAAGATCGCCGTAATGTAGTACTTGCTCAAATGAGAAAAGCCGGTCATTTAACACTACACGAAGCAGATTCGCTGCAAAAACTTCCTGTAGAATTGGATTTCAATCGTGCCGATCATATTTCTATTCCGGCACCTTATTACCGTCAGCATTTGGCAAAAATGATGATGGCGGTAAAACCTGAAAGGAAAAATTACGCATCGTGGCAAAAACAGCAATTTACCGAAGATTCACTTTCTTGGGAAAATGATCCGTTATATGGTTGGTGTAATAAAAATAAAAAACCCGACGGCTCCAATTACAACATTTATGTTGACGGATTAAAAATTTATTCCACTATCGATTCAAGAATGCAAAAATATGCCGAACAAGCCGTTCGCGAGCATTTGCAATATTTACAACCTCAGTTTGATGCCGAAAGACGCTATAAGAAATACGCACCGTATGCAAACAGCGTGGCAAAGGATGCCGAAAAGCTTATGCAAACAGCCATGAAACAAACTGACCGATATCGAATTTTAAAGAAAAATGGCTGGAGTGAAGATAAAATTCTGAGTAACTTCAAGGATGCTCCGGTTGAGATGAAAGTTTTTTCGTGGAAAGGTGAGATAGATACAACCATGACACCGTGGGATTCGATCCGATACCACAAAGGGTTTTTACGTGCCGGATTTATGGCAATGAGCCCTCTTACCGGGCACGTAAGAGCGTATGTGGGTGGTCCCAATTTTTCACACTTCAAATACGATATGGTAAGTACCGGAAAACGACAAATAGGATCAACCATCAAACCATATCTTTACACGTTGGCTATGGAAGAGGGATTAAGCCCTTGCGACGGAATGATTCATGAGCCGATAACTATTATGGCCGAGAATGGTCAGCCCTGGAGTCCTCGGAATACGCGAAGCGCTCGTAATGAATTTGTTACTATAAAATGGGGGTTGCAAAATTCCGATAACTGGGTAACTGCGTATCTGATGAGTTTATTCTCTCCATATGCGTTTGCACGAATGCTAAAATCCTTTGGATTGAAAAGTCCTGCCGATCCGGTTGTTTCACTGGCGCTGGGGCCAAATGATGCGTCGGTCTACGAAATGGCAGGCGCATATACGGCTTTTGTTCATAAAGGTATCCGTATTGAGCCCGTGCTGGTTACCCGAATCGAAGATTCTTATGGAAATGTGGTGGCTAACTTTATTCCAAGGATGCAGGAGATTTTTAGCGAAACCACATCGTATAAAATGCTCGATATGCTTAAGGGTGTAGTTGATGGAGGAACGGGAAGCCGATTACGCCGTCTCTATAATCTGAAAGGCGAAATGGGCGCAAAAACCGGCACTACCAACGATAATTCTGATGCCTGGTTTATGTCGTTCACACCCGAAATTGTGGCTTCGGCCTGGGTGGGTGGCGAAGAACCCACCATCCGTTTTGATCGTATGGCATATGGGCAAGGAGCTGCGGCTGCGCTACCTATACACGGATTATTCTATCAAAGAGTATATGCCGATCCGGGACTGAAACTTACAGATGATGGGAAATTTGATATCCCCGCCGATTTTCAGCCTTGTTACGATAATCAGCGCTATTCACCTGACTTTTATCGCAGCGATGATCCGATAGGCGAAGGTGAAGGAATTGATGATATGTTTAATTAGCAGAAAGCGCAAATATTTTGACTAGTCCTAAATAACCGTTACAGGTTTTATACAAAATTAATTCTTTT
>JAUNUM010000044.1 GCA_030538215.1 Bacteroidia bacterium | reverse complement strand
ATTTCATTACCACATTAGCCGGAATGCCGAGTGAAAGGGCGTTGCAGATGAAGGTTCTCCTTCCTGCGTGAGTACCAAGAAGTGCATATTTGGGTAATACCTCATCAACTCGTTCATTTCCTTTGTAGTAAGTTTCCCGCACAGGCTCGTCAATGCCGGCTAATTCAGCCAGTTCTTTCAAATAATCATTCATCCGCTGATTGCTGATTACCGGTAATGCTTTTTGATCTTGAAATGCAAAATCTTTGTATTTATTGAGAATGGATTTACTATGGTTATTAAGCTCAATAATCAAACTGTCAGCGGTCTTGACGGTTGTTACTTCGATGTGATTATCTTTTATATCACTTCGACGCAGGTTAAACACATCAGAATAACGCAAGCCTGTAAAGCAACAAAACAAGAATACATCTCTGACACGCTCTAAATACTGCTTTTGTTCCGGAATTTGGTATTCTCTCAATTGGGTGAGTTCATCCCAAGTCAGAAAAATTACTTTTTTAGGTGAGTTTTTTAGTTTTGGCTTAAAACTATCATAAGCTGAATTTTTATTATACCCCTTCTTGAAACTCCAACGAAGAAACCATTTCAAAAAGCCTAACTGCTTCCCGATGGTGCTGTTTCGCATATTTTTGGTTTTACGAAGAAATTCCACATAATTATTCAGCCCTTTTTCATCAAAATACTCGAATGTCAGTTCTGTCTTAAAAGATTTTAAGTGTTTTTTTACTGCAGAAAATTTTTCGTAAGTAGAATTCGTCCAATTATTCTGCTTTCCACATTCTTTTACAAATTCATTAAAAGCATTTTTGAAATCTATATTAGGAGTATCTTCTGATTTAACTTCATCATCAATTACAGGGTTTATCCTAGCATTGAATGCATCCTTTACTTGTTCTTGCGTTGGAGTAATATTTTGAACTTCAAATTCTTTAAAAACACTCTGCATTTCAGAATAGTAACGCAATAAGTCTGCATTTATCTCCGATGCTGTTTGGTCGAGCTTATTCGTGCTTCCATTTATTACTCGCTCCTTGGTACCATCCCATTTGGCTACATCAATTCGGTAGCCCGTGGTAAACTCGATCCGTTTCCCTGAAAAAATGACACGCATTCGAATAGGAACATTCTCAATTATTGGAATACCGTTTTTCTTTCTGCTTTCTAATGCAAAGATGATGTTTCGTTTTAAATTCATAATTGGGTGTATTAAATCAACACCCAAAATTACACCCAATATCCGAGATATGCAATGATTTTTAGAAATATTTAATGAAATAACATTTTGCTTTTATCTGTTAGTAATCAATGGTTTGATAATCAATGAGCATCTATTAGGGTTATGGAGAAAGAGCCTCTCTCTCCGCAATATCTTTGATTCTGAGCGAGTTGTGAAGATAGGAAGACTGAAAAAGGGACTAAGTAGTTTTATTTAGTCCCTTTTTAATTTGGCATTATCTATGTTTTGCAAATCAAGAGTGAAAAACAGTTTTTTGCTTTGTGTATTCCAGTTAAATACCTTAATGAACATATTTACTATTCTGATTTTAAGCTCTTTACTGGATTGCTTTGTGCCGTGCGCCACACGTGCCAGCCAACCGTTAAAAAAGTGATTGCCGACACAGCCAAAAACGCTAACACGAAAGAGAATACCGATACATCCACCCGATACACAAATTGCTGCAACCACCGTTCAATAAGCCACCACACCAGCGGAACGGCAATAACAAAACCTATGGTTATCCACACGAACATGGGTTTCATCAGCAACCAAAGGAGTTGCGGTGTTTTGGCGCCGTTTATTTTTCGTATGCCGATTTCTTTGGTACGTTGTTTCACAGCGTTAAATGTGATGCCGAACAAACCGAAACAAGTGAGCAGGATGCTGATAAGCGAATACATCCGCAACAGGCGCGACATTTCGAAGATATTATTATTTCGTTTCAAAAAACCCTCATAAACATCTGTATATGTAAAGTATACGTGAGGGAAATTTTGTTCCCAAGCCGATTTTATGGTCTGAATGGTTTTAGGCTTTTTGTTTGCTTCAAATTTTACCAACATCGTATAATATTCTTGTTGCAAAGCATTAATGCGTTCAATGATAATGGGAACTGCTTTTTCTTCCAATGAATGAAAATAAAAATCGTCAACCACACCCGATATAACCGATGAGGCGTAATCCGCTCCAAAATATTTTATCAAAGGTTCTCCGACAAGACTTTGGGGCGATTTTTCCACCAAATCGGCAAATGTTTTGTTAACGAAAACCGAATTTGGATACTTTTCCGGCATTGTTTTCCAGTTTTCGCCGGCAATCTGATTCAGACGCAAAACATTCAGCAGTTCTTCGTCCCCCGCTTGTCTTATAACGGTTGTTTGAAACTCTTCACCGTTCTCTTTTTTCAATGTCCCATAAATAATCCAGTCATTCATTAGTGTTAAGTTACCTTTCGAAACATTTTCTACGCCCGGGATCAGTCTTATTTTTTCATCAAAATTTATGAGGTTTACTTCATTCATGTGATTGCCTATTACGATGAGGTTTTTGTAATGAGTTCCTATTTTTTGTGTTAGATTTACCTGCCTGTTTGCCGTTATAGTGGCAATTATAAGTGCAATGGCAATTATAAGTTGAACGGTTACCAGCGAACCAATCCATCGGTTTTTGCGGGTTACGAAAAACAACCGATATTCATTCCCTGACAAACGACTTATTTTTTGGCTCATGATCAAAGCCGGAATAATTGTTAACAAGATGACGAATAAAATCAGTATCGGGAAAAAATCTTTACTGTAAAAGAATTGCGATGAGAAATCTACTGATACAACTTGATTGAACACCGGCAGCAAATCGTGCATCATCAGTATTGCCAAAATAAAAGAAATAAAAACCGTGAGAAAAGTATCCAGAAAAATCTGCATTCGCACATCCTTTGGTTTGGCGCCCATCAGTTTTTGCGTATGAAGCGTTTTCACTTGCTGCAACACACGCGAAAAACTCATATTTACGTAGTTGAAAATAGCGATTAGAAATACCAATATGGCGGAAATCAATCCCACTATCAACAAGTTATCTTTGCGATAATGCCAATGGCTTAATTCTTGTTGGTTGTAGGTGGATGAAATGGCTTGGTCGAACGTGAAAAAATAGTATTGCCCGTCGGCAAGGGTGGAAATTTGGTCTTTTTTTACCTTTTCTTCCAATTGAGCGAGATTAGCGTTCTCCGACATCTTGAAAAGGGTCGGTCCGCCCCAGTTTCCCTCGGGATTGCAAACAAGCCCATCGAACGTAATTGCCGATTGGGCGCGCGTTTTGGCAACCGCGCCCACGGTGTAAACTTTTCGCACTTCCGAATCTAAACCTCGTTCGCAAACCGTAATCTGCTTCCCAATAGCGTTTTCGTTGCCAAACAGTTTTTTAGCCTGATTTTCACTGATAATCATCGATTGTGGATTGCTGAACGCATTCCACGAACCGTAGAGTAATTGGAACGGAAAAAACGCAGGGAAAGAAGCATCTACATTGATGATTTCTATCGGGTCGAACCGTTGGTTGTCTACTTCAATATATTTAATATCAAAACTGTTCAGTTGCAAAAAATCTTCTACCTCGGGATATTTTTCCTTCAGCTGTTCGGGAATGCCCTTTTGCATATACGCAACCTTTTTTCCGGGATTGGAAGGCATATCCTGCATTACCCATACCAATTTATCGCGGTTGGGATTGTCTTTTTCTATTCCGTATTCATACGAAACAAACGAAATCAACAGCGCGGTACAAGCAATGCCCACCGTGAGGCTGAGAATGGAAATAAGCGTGAACGTTTTGTTTCGCCACCAATTTCGGAAAATGAGTTTGAGAGATGATTTGAACATATTTTTTTAATTTATGGATAAATGTCTATGGCGATAATGGCTTCGCTGATAGATGCTTCGCGTGATAGCGCCTTTGGCGGATAGGTTTACTTCGTTCATAATAAGTTCCGCTTTGTGGAATGATTGGCGCTTTCAGCGCGCAGTGCCTATCTACCGCAGGTTCTATCACGAACGAAGTGAGTACTATCACGCGAAGCGTCTATCCGCCGAAGGCGCTATCGTGCGAAGCACATTATCACACGAAGTGTATTATCATAACCTCACTTCCGGCACAACTTTCCCATCGAACAGATTAATGATACGATCTGCAAATCCGGCATCGTGCTGACTGTGCGTAACCATTACGATAGTTGTTCCTTCGCGGTTGAGGTCGGTAAGCAAATTCATTACTTCCGCGCCGTTACGGCTGTCCAAATTTCCGGTAGGTTCGTCGGCAAGGATCAGTTTGGGACTGGCAACCACGGCGCGGGCAATGGCTACGCGTTGTTGCTGACCGCCCGAAAGTTGCTGCGGGAAATGTTTCTCGCGATGCGAAATTGCCATACGGTTCATCGCCTCTTTCACCAATTCTTTGCGTTTAGCAGAAGGAATCCTCATGTACAAAAGCGGTAACTCGATATTTTCGTACACGTTGAGTTCTTCAATCAGGTTGAAACTCTGAAAAACGAACCCGATAACACCTTTACGCAGGTCGGTTCGTTCATTTTCAGTAAACTTAGACACCTCTTTTCCATTCAGGAAATACTGTCCCGATGTAGGATTATCCAGTAATCCTAAAATATTCAACAGTGTGGTTTTACCACAGCCCGAAGGGCCCATAATAGCGACAAATTCGCCTTGGTTAATTTCGATGTTTACTTCGGTCAATGCCCAAGTTTCCACTTCTTCAGTACGGAAGATTTTTTGTAAGTTTTCTGTTTTAATCATTTTGTTTAGTTATTTAGATGTTAGACTTTTAGAGTCATGACTGGATTATTATTTCCGAGGTTCGGGTTCCGAGGTACGAGGTACGAGGTTCGGGTTTCGAGGTTTGGGAAATGTAATGCGTATTCATTTGTTTATTTTTTTGTTTTGCGACACGATCAGCCAGTGGGTAGACACAGTGCCTTTGGCTTCGTTTTATTGTAGAGACGTTGTCCCGTAAGCGGGATTTACGCTTTGCTTCAACGCGCAACGTCTTTACGGATGAATTATTCTGATTTAACCACCTCTGCCGGATTGGTTTTCGATATTCTATTCAATTTTCCAAACATAACCGTAATAACAAAAAATCCTATGATTATAAATGTCCATAATAATACAACCGTTATGTTTGGGCGATACGCTACGGGCGCTTCCATCAACTGATTGCTCCAAATCCACACAATGAAAACCGATGAGAGGATAAATGAAATTCCGAGCAAAAGCACATATATTTTGGCAAACAGCCAATAAATATCCTTTTTTACCGCGCCGTTTATTTTTCGGATGGCGACATTTTTCTGCTTTTTACGTGTGTCCACCGTAATTGCTGTGTATATTCCGAACAGCGCAATAACCAAACTGAAGAAAGAAACAATCCAAATAATTGCATTGAATACCGACGGATAACCGCTGCGCCGCTCCTGATTTTCGGACAGGTTTTCAATTTTGTAAGGAATGGATTCGGGAACATACGTGCGGATTACGGACAATAGCTCTTTCCGAACATTTGCCTCGCTTCCTTTACTGCTTTTCACATAAACTCCCGGCGACATATCCGGAATAGGAGGAGCAACCCAAATACCACTGTGTGCGGGAGGTGCAAACGGAATTCCATCTACCACACCGGCAATGCGGTATATTCCACCACCTAAATCGATGCTTTCCTGCGACGGGAAATCTTTTAGCCGCTCTACAAAACTTTTGGAAGCGACGGCTTCGTTTGGAGCCAACGACGCAATATCCAAGCCTTTTGTGTCGATATTGAAAAGAGAAAAAAAGTTAGGTTCGGCGCTCACGATAGCAATGGGTATCTCGGTACTGTCGGGCAACGTATAAACAGATTGCACCATAAAGTACGATTGCATTTCGTTATCGAACGATTCGCCCAACGGCATAAAAGCACCCATTTGCAACACATCTTCCACACCACCGATGGAATTGATTTTACGGAGAATTTCCTGTTGATGGTTGGGAAGCGTGAAATCCAGTAAAGGTACGGCGAAAATTGTTTTGGGATTGGAGCGAGCCAATGCCGTTTTTCCTTCGGCAGCTATTTTTTGATTGTAATTAAACAATAGGAACGTACTACTCAGCAAAAAGAATGCAAACAACAGTTGAATTGCCAACGAAATATTTCGTAGCAATTTGTTTCCGGGTTTTCCGGTTACGTATCCTCTTATTCCTTCGGAAGCAACCACTTTTCCGGTCTTTTTTAAGAAAATCAATATAGTTATCATAGAAAGTGCTGTTATTACAACAACCGTCCATAGCTGTATAAAATAAATTTGTTCGGGACGGAGAAACAAGCCCGGGAAATTTTCCATACCCGATAACTTTGTCAGTCGGGGTATCAGCAATTCGGTAAAAGCAAATGCTAATAATACCGATAGTGCCAGCACGGGAATTACTTCGTATAATAATTGGCGAAACAGCGTGAAGTGCGTAGCTCCCACAATTTTTCGCAGAGTAAACTGACGAATGCGCACAACAAATGAGTTTGCCAGTAAGTTGAAAAAGTTAATGAGCGCCGAAAACAACACCAATAACGACAACACCAAAATACCTACGGCTAAAGGATCTGCTTCATCAAACAGACTTCTTTTCTGCGAAACGAATTTTAGCTGCGGGTGCAGAAGTTGGTTGTCCGATTCACTTACGCGTTGCAGGGTTTTCAGGCTATTATTAAGTCCGTTCGCATCTTTTTTATTGCGTAGCAAGGCGAAAACGAACGGTGCCGTTTTTTGTTCGGCATCCGAAAGGTATATATCGCCGCCCATAGCATCTACCTGAATATCTTTTATAACACCTGTTACGCGATATGTGGCAAAGATATGGTGCGTTTCATCGGTTAATTCCACATTCTTGCCCACGGGGTTTGCATTGCCAAACAGTTTTTTGGCAAACGATTTGCTCAATACTGCCGTATTATCTCCCCATTGTTGGTTTCCTCCGTGTATGAAATCGGCGCCGAATACATCAAAAAAGCCGGCATTTGCAACCCGCATCCACGACGTGGCGTGTGGCAAAAACTCGCCATTCGGTTGTTCAATATTTATGTAATTGGCAACTCGCGCGCCCGAAATAGCCGCTACGGATTCTATGGCGGGTAATTGAAGCTGCATCACGCGCTCTAAGTCTGCCGCCGTGAACGGAAATTCTTTTTCTTCGTCGTTGTGGTTTACCATTTGCACAATCCGGTCGTGATGTTTAAACGAGCTTACCCCTTTTCCTTGTGCCTGGAACATTAAAAAATAAGCGAACGAGAAGATAACCAAGCCCACGGCTATCCCCAACGAGGTAAGAATAAAGCGGAATCCGTTTTGGCGAATGTCGCGAAAGATAATTTTAAGATAGTGTAAAAACATATTTCTTTAATTTACGATCCGCCGGTGGGCGGACAAGTTTGTCGATTTACGATTTACGAGTTCGGAACCGAGGTTCGAGTTGCGAGGTTTGGGAAATGTAGTGCGTATTCATTTGTTTATTATTTTTTTGTTTTGGGACACGATGCCTTTGGCTTCGTGATTCTTTTTTTGACGAAGGCGAAGCCATCGTCTCCCTAATATTACTACACAGAATTTATTATTTCCCGATATACCGTTTCCAATTTTTGTTTTAAATAATTGCAAACTTCGTTGCCGGTTTTAAATTCGTTTTCGCCTGTGTTGTTGTCCAATACATTAACTTTCCAACCGTCCGCCGTTTTTTCTATCCGGTATTTTTCTGTTACCAAATCAACAACCAACCATTGGGCGTATCGAAATTTTGACCATTCAAACGGACGATAAACTTTCACAAAGCCTTTGTAGGTTTGAAGTTCTCTTTTAAGTTGTCTTTTTAGGGACGAAAGATTTGTTACGGATTTCATTTCTTTACTCATTATCGTGGCATAGCAGGCGGCGTATCCACCTCCCACGGTTCATAAATTTTATTTGTATCTACCTCTTGGGTTTGTTCAAGCGCATCATTCCTAAGCGAATCTTTTTCGGTTTGCTTGTTCTTTCCGTTACAGGATGCAAGTAAAAATAGGCTTGCGAATGCGATAAAAATTGTTTTTGTTTTCATCTGTTTTGATTGTTTTTACCTCCCCTCAATCCCCTCAACCTCTCCCGCCTTTCAGGCACCCTCTCCAACGGGAGAGGGGCAGCGGTTAAACATTTATGGAGGGGAAGTGCGACGGAGATTGAAATATTTTCGTTGTTCTTGTATTTCGGCTTCTCCTCCTCGGGAGGGGATTTATTCCGATTTTAAACTTTTTACCGGATTACTCCGTGCCGTGCGCCACACGTGCCAACCAACCGTTGCAAACGTGATTGCCGACACAGCCAAAAATGCTAACGCGAAAGAGAATACCGATACATCTACCCGATACGCAAATTGCTGCAACCATCTTTCAATAAGCCACCACGCCAACGGCACAGCAATAACAAAGCCTACGGCTATCCAAATGAACATTGGTTTCATCAGCAACCAAAGGAGTTGCGGCGTTTTGGCGCCGTTGATTTTTCGGATGCCGATTTCTTTGGTGCGCTGCTTCACGGCGTAAAACGTGATGCCGAACAGACCAAAACACGTGAGCAGGATGCTGATAAGCGAATACATTTTTAACAGGCGCGCCATTTCGAAGATTTTATTGTTCGCGCTCATCACATTATCATACGGTTCGCCATACATAAAAAACTCGTCGGGGTACTCTTGCCTCCAAGCTTGTTTTAAGGCTTTCACCACGTTGCTTGTCTCTCCCTTTTCTGTTCGGATATAAATATTACTATGGTGTGCCGTTTTATCGGTATGGCGTATTACTACGGGTGTAACATTTCGTTCCATTGAGCCGATATAAAAATCATCCACAATTCCGGCAATAACCGCCAAACTATCGTGATCATCAATATAGGCACTCAATAGTTTGCCAATCAAGTTTTCAGGCAACGTTTCGGCTACGTTCGCAAATACTTTGTTTACAAAAACAGGATTGGGATATTTTTCGGTTGCACTCTCCCAAGCAATTCCTCCAATTTGTTTGAGCTGTAATACATCGATAAATCCATCACTTCCTGAAATTTGTTGAACCTCGCTTTTTTGTGTTTCGCCACTCTTTTTTTGAAAAGAGTTTTCGCTTTTCATCACGGTAACAACACCGCCGTTAGTAAATGCGTAACTTTGGATGCCGGGAATGCTTTTCAAACGTGCTTCAAAGGGTACGATAGAATTTCGGGAAAACGGGCTTCCTATTTCAATGACATTTTTATAATGTTCTATATTACTTTTTACCAAATCAACTTGTTTGTTTACGACCAAGGTACCGATGATGAGCACAAATGCAACAATAAACTGAGCGACAACCATAGATGCTATCCAATGATTTTTTTGTGTTACAAAAAACATTTTGTAGTCGCTTCCCGACAGGCGGCTTATCTTACGGCTCATTATCCACGCGGGAATTATCGTAAGCACAAAAACGAGTAAAATCAGCAAAGGGAAGAAATCTTTGCTGTAAAAATATTTCGACGAAAAATCTACAGCCACTACTTGATTGAATACCGGCAACAAATCGTGCATCAGCAACATTGCCAGCACAAAAGAGATGAAAACCGTAAGAAACGTATCTATAAATATCTGCCAACGCACGTCTTTTGGTTTAGCCCCCATCAGTTTTTGCGTGTGAAGGCTTTTTACTTGTTGCAACACGCGCGAAAAGCTCATATTCACGTAATTAAAAATGGCAATGACAAGTACTAAAATAGCAGAAATTAATCCGATAAAGAGCAAACTGTCTTTTCGGGAATGCCAAAAAGAATGTCTTGAATATTTAGAAGAAATTGCATCGTCAAAGTTATAAAAGGAGTACTGCTCATCTTTTGCTGCGATATTGTTTTCTTTTACTTTTTGTTCCAACTGTCGCAAGTTAGTGCCTTCCGATACTTTTAACAGCGTAGCCCCTGCGTTCAAGGCGTTTGGATTACAGAAAAGCGCATCGAAAGTAATTGCCGATTGTTCGCGGTTTTTTACGACACCTTCAACTGTATAATCCTTATCTTTCCCAAATACTTCGGAAATTCGGATTTGTTTACCCAGCGCGTTTTCATCTCCGAAAAAGAGTTTTGCTTGTTTTTCGCTTAGCAAAATCGAGTTAGGTTTGTTTAAAGCATCCCAACTACCGTAAAACATCTCGAACGGGAAAAACTCCGGAAACGAAGCACTCACATTTAGAATTATAGGTGCATCGAACATTTGATTGTTGACCTCCACTGATTTCATAAACGGCGGTTGAAATTGTAAAACATCTTCTACTTCGGGATATTTTTGTTTCAATTGTCCGGCAATATCTTTGGACACAGATGCCGTTTTCATCCCCGGATTGTTAGCCCATTCGGTCATTACCCATACTAATTTATCACGGTTGGGATTATTTTTTTCTATTCCGTTTTCATACGAAACAAACGAAATCAACAGCGCGGTACAAGAAATACCCACCGTGAGGCTGAGAATGGAAATGAGTGTAAACGTTTTGTTTCGCCACCAATTTCGGAAAATGAGTTTGAGAGATGATTTGAACATATATTTTTTAATTTACGATCCCGTGATGCGGGACAAGTTTTTTGTTTTGGGACAAGCGAGTTCCGACTCGCTATTTCTTGTAAGCGACTTGGAAGTCGCTTCACCCGTTTTTCGGGAAACCCCGGCAGCGCTTCCTCTAAAACAAAGCGCCGCCGTGGGTGTTTCCCTCTGTCATCGGCAAAAATGACGTGTTATGAAAATAATTAAAAACCCTACACGCCCTCTCCCTCGGCGGGAGTTTCGGGGGTGGGTGTAATGTTGTCCGACAACGGTTTGCCGGATAAATTGCTTAGCCGCGCGGCTTTTGCCAGCTCCCGTAACGAGAGGTACAGCCCGCTCCACGGCTCAATTTTACGCATGGCCGACACGAAGGCGAAGTAATCGCGCAGGGCGTCTTCCAACTCGTGACGAATGGACGATGCCGATGGCTGCTTGCGCAAACCGGCATTGGCTTCTACCTGCTCAAAAAACACTTGCTGAAAGTGAGTTTGCGCGTCGATCAGCAACTGCGCCTCTTCTTCAATGCCCACGGCGGTTATGTTGGCGCGGTTCTCGTCGGTGCCCAGCAAAGTAATGAGTTTGTTCAGCACCGTAGACTCGTCGGCATAGCTCAAGCCGTAAATGCTTCCCGTTTCGTCGAAAGCGCGCAGCAGCGTGGCGGCAGCTTTTCCGCGGGCGGTATCGGTAAATCCGGCGAAGCCTTGCAGCATTCGTTTCAGGTTCTGATATACGCGGTCGCGATACAGGTCGGCGCCTTCCACCGTGGTACCCATACCGCTGTATATCTGTTTCAGCACCACGGCGTCATATACTTCCGATTTTTTTCGGATTTCCGCGAGCAACGGATTGGCCGTGATGGTTTCGTTTGCCGTGCGTTCCGATGCCACGATGGTTCGGTTGCCCAGCGCTCCTAAATTGGTAGTAGTTAAACTACTGAATGGTACTGTTATCATAAGATAATTTCCTTTCTTTGTTAAATGAATAAATAATGTATCATTTTGCCGATGATCGTTTTTTTATGTGATTTTTTCCCGATACCCCGGGAAGTCTGCCCGTGTGCATTGCCTCCCTTACTGAGGGCTCGGGAAGTCTCCCTGTGTGCCGTTTCTCCCTTGCCGAGGTCTCGGGAAGTTTGCCCGTGTGCACGTTCTTTCTTTCCGATGTATCGGGAAGGGTGCCTGTGCACCGGTTTTCCTTTGCCGAAAGGTAGGTAGGGTTGCCAATGTGTATGTTTTTTGTTCCCGACGCTTCGGGAAGATTCCTTTTATTTTGGGACACGATGCCTTTGGCTTCGTTTTATTGTAGAGACGTTGCGCGCAACGTCTCTACGAACGTTATTCCGATTTCACCACCTCCGCCGGATTTTGATTGGATGCTTTATGCACCTGACTGAAAATAGTGAGTAGCACAATGGCACAAACCACAAGCGCGACAACCACAAACATCCACCACGATATGGAAATGCGATAGGCGAACGATTGCAGCCACCGTTCCATAAACAACCACGCCAACGGCAATGCCACAACCGAAGCCAAGCCGATTATGATTACATATTCGCGGAAGAACATGGCCATTATTTCTTTGGTTTTTGCTCCTGCCGTTTTGCGAATGGCAATTTCTTTGCGCCGGCGTTGCGTTTCGCGCTGCGACACAGAATAGATACCGAAAACGGCAATGAGCACACACAAAACGGCGACCGTGAAAAACAATTTCATTACATCTTGTTCGGTTTTGCTTAAATCGGCTAAGACATTGTCCATCGTTTTTACCAATTCTTTGCTTTTGTCGTCGGGTTGGTGTTTTAAAACAAGCTCATTGATGGCTTTAACGGCATCGTTTTCTGTTCCGGGAACAACACGTATGTAATTATTGTATCCACCCATTGCAGCGTTCATTCCTTTAATCAGCAACGGAGGAATCTCGCTTTGCATGGCAATGGTGTGAAAGTCTTTCACCACACCAATGATCTCAAGTTCATCCTTTCCACGTCCTTGCTGGGTAAACCAATTGGCGAGAACGGTTATTTTTTTTCCTATAGGATTATCCATTTCCATCATCCGTTGAGCCGTTTCATTGATAATTATTTTATTGGTTTCTGCTCTGCCGACTAAATCTTCTTCAATAAAATCCCGCCCCATCTGTAAAGTAATTCCCATATCCTTAATAAAGTTCTCTGCTACACTAAAAGACTGAAACACCGGATTATAATCCATTGATTTTCCTTCCCACTCTACACCTGCCACACGAGTTGCTCCCATATTATCCATATTTGGTATGACGGTAAAGAAATTGGTGTTGATAACATCTTCCACCATGGGCAGTTTTTTTACATTATCCATAAAAGGATCTCTTTCCTTTAAATCCAGTTTTATTTGCAGAAGATGCTCTTTGTTAAATCCCCAATCGGCATTGTGCATAAATTGCACTTGTCGGTAAAGAATAAACGCGCTTAAGATAAAGAACATACTGATAATGAGTTGCAATGTCAGGCTGATTCTATTGGACGAGAATTTGTTTTTTGCCGGAGTTAATTGCCTGAACGAAGTTTTTCTGATAAAGCGCGTTAATAACACAAAAGCAGTAAGGTAAAGCAGGGCGCTAACCACACAAATAGTAACGAGTAAAATTCCGTATATTTTGCCGGTAATAATCACCGTGGAAAAAGTTTTCTCGAATACCGGAATGGATAGTTCCAATGCGCAAAACGAAAAGAGTAGCACAACCACAATCAACAAAAACATTTCTACAACTATTTGCCCGAAGATATTGGCTGTAGATGCTCCGGTTACCCTGCGCAGATTCATTTCTCTTACGCGGGTAAATATGGTGTTGACGAGAATATTCAGGTAGTTGAAAAACGCGGCAAAAATCAGTAACAGTGCCGAAAGAATAAACGTGCGGATGTATTTTATATCGAATGCCACTTTTTCGAACGGATTGTTGATGGTGTGTCTTACGGATGTTAGGGGAACCATTCCAAACAGCAGATCATCGTTGTAATTATTGTCGATGGCAAAGGTGCGTAGTTTTTTACTGAATTTTTTAACATCGGTTCCTTTTTTCAGTAAGAAAAAAGCTTTTGAATCAATAAAATCACGCCATCTCACAACATCATCTGACTGAGACTGAAAAGTTCGAGATTGTGTATCCGGTAAGTAGCCCACTCTTTTAAAAATGCTGTTTGGCGGAGGGTTGGCAACAACCGCTTTCACAACGTACGAATTACCGTATCCCGAGACCAGAATTTCTCCCAATGCTACGTCCGGAGTGCCTATATGTTCTCTCGCGAAAGATTCGGTAAGGACAATCTCGTTGTTGTTTTTCAATGTGTTTTCATCTATTGTTCCGGCAATGACATTGGGAGGAAACATAGTGAAAAAGCGCTCGTCCACAAACTCTAGTAGTGGATTGCCTAACTCTTTATCGTTATACTTAAAATTAGAGCCGTAGTTTGGATATTGCACCGCCACTTTTTCTATTTCGGGAAAAGCCTGTTGTAATTTCTCTACGGCGATATAGGGCACAGTCCCCATTTCGTGCTGCTTTCCGGTACTTTTGTATATACTGAACACCCTGTAAATTCTGTCCGCATTCGGATAAAATTCGTCGTACGTTGTTTCAAACTTGTACCAATGGTAACCATACGCGAAAAATACCACGCCAACGGTCAGTCCCAACACGCTGATAACGGTTTGGGTTTTGTGTTTGAGGAGATTTCTCCAGGCGATTTTAAGATAGTGAAAAAACATATTTTTTAATTTACGATTGTCGATTTACGATTTACGATTTTTTTTCAGGCTATTTTTAACGTTACCCTCTGAACTTTAAACATTAAACGTTGAACCCTAAACTTACTAATAACTGCCAACTCATAACTCAGAACTCATAACTATTTTATCACCAATTCCTCCGCTTCCCCAAAGTTAGCGTATCCGGTGGTAACCACACGGTCGCCGGGTTGCAGTCCGCTCACTATTTCGTACTGAACGGGGTTTTGCCGACCGACGGTTATCGGGGTTTTTACGGCTTTGTCGCCCGATTTACTGAGTTTGTAAATCCATTGCCCGCCGGTGGTTTGGAAGAAATCGCCCCGCGGAATGACTACGGCGGTTTCGGGCTGACCGAGCTCCACCTGCACACGAAAGCTTTTGCCGATGCGCACGTTATCGGGTTGTTCCCCGGTAAAGACCATATCTACCTGAAACTGCCTGTCTTTCACTTCGGGCACTACTTTGGATACCCGAAGCGGAAATTTCTTCCCCTGATACGTTACAGATGCAGGTAATCCCACCGTTACGCGATCGATATAATATTCGCTCAGTTGCGTGTGGATTTTGAAGTTGTCCATCACTTTTATTTCGCCGATGCTCTCCAATTGTCCAACACGCTGGCCAAGCGTAACGTTCAGAAAACTTAACTGCCCGTCTATGGGTGCACGAACCACTAAATTGTCCATTCGCCCACGGGCGTGAGATGTGGTTTTCCGGGCACGTTCCAGGTCGTTATCCATTAATTCGCGGCGCAGCCTGGTAGCTGCACTGTCTTGTTTCAATCCTTCCAACTGAAGCGATGTGCTTTTGGTTTTATAATCGTACTCTTCGCGTTGCACATCCAATTGCGCTTTGCTTTTCACACCCATGTTGAATTCTTCTTCGCCCAACACAAAATCTTTTTCAAGACGACTCAGTTCATAGCGGGCTTGCAACGATTGCTGTTTCAGCAAAATGGTTTTCTGTTCCATTTCCACCTTTTTTTCCTGATACAGGATGCGTTGTTTTTCCCACTCGTCTTGCTGTTCTTCGATAATACGCTCCAGTTCGGGATTTTGCAAGGTGAGAATTACATCGTCTTTGCGCAGCATGGAACCTTCTTCGGCAACTATTTCCTTTACCGTTCCCGATTCCAGCGAATTTAGTTTTACGGTAAGAATAGGTTGCACAATGCCTTCGGCGTCCACGTAATCCAAAAAATGTGCTTCCTGCACATCGGCAATGACGATTTTTTCGTTATCGATACGCAGTTTTCGTCCGCCCGAAACGCTCACGAGCACATATATCATAAATGCCGCGAACAGCACTCCGCCAAGCAGATGGAACTTGTATTTTTGGAGAAATGTTTTCCGTGGCAGGCGTTTGTCCATCACGCTATCACGGGATTCGTGGAACGAGTTTCGAGTTTCGGGTTCCGAGTTTCGAGTTCCAGGTTTGGATGATTGGTTATTCATATTCTTGTTTATTTTTTTGCCACAAAGACACGAAGGCACTAAGTTGCACGAAGTCTTTTGTTTTTTATCTTTATTCTTTGCTATTTGTTCTTTAGTACAGGATGTTAAATAGTTTATATTATTTGTTGGAATAAGTTGAAGAGTCTGAGCCCGCAACTCTCCCCTTAAGCTAAGGGGAGTACCGCCGGTAGGCGGGGAGGGGTTATGATGTAATTGTTTGATTTAAAAACATAACCCCTCCGCACTCCCGATAGCTATCGGGATCGCTCGTCCCCTTTGCTAAAGGGGACAGTTGCGCAGGTCATAAATTCAATATTCGTCATAATAATTCCAACAAATAACACATACTAATTTTCATTTACTACTTTGTTCTTTATTCTTTGCTCTATAAATCCGCTTTCCCCATATTAATCAAATTAATCACGAAAATCGTAGTTTAGACTTTTCCCCGCCTCAAAATCCCAACCCGTAATGCTTCTAATGGTATAATACATAGCCCAATAGTTGCTGAGTTCTCTGATATATACCCGCTGTGAGTTGTCTTTCTCGGAAATGGCGGCGTTCAAATCCAGCACGGTTGATTTACCCAACAGATAGAGCCGGTAAGCCACTTCGTTGCGCCGCGCGGCTCGTTCGGATGTTTTTTGCGCGATGGTAACCTTGTCTGCTTGCAAATTAAACTGTTTGACGAGTTTCACAATATTGGCTTCGAAATCAGTCTGCGCTTGTGCTATATCTATTTTTACTTTTTCGAGATTGCTTTTTGCCACTTCCACCCGTCCTTTTCCCACACCCCAATCCAAAATAGGAATTCGGATGCCCAGACTAACCAGCTGCTGATCCATGGGATGGCGGTAAGAGTTGCTCAATGTTTGAGCGGTTTGTGTCAATCCCACCTGCATATACAAGTCGGCTTTCAGTCCACGCGAGGCTTTTGCCTGGGCAACGTAGCTTTCGCTTTGCAATTGTTGCAGGTAGAATGTTTCGATATCGGGACTGTTTTGATGGGCGAAACTCAGAGCATCGGCTACGGGAACGCTGAATTCGGGAACATCTTTGCTGATAATTACGGTGAGTTCTACATTATCGTGAATACCCAGAAAACTGCGCAAATCCTGAATCCGGTCGTCCACTTCGATGCGTGAGTTTAATCGGTTGCTTTGCTCCGTGAGATGGTTGATCTCGAGTTGCAACATTTCGTTTTCGGTAATAGTGCCAATATCGTATCGGCCTTTGGCATAACGAAAAAGCGTATCGGCAGCCGCGTAGTTGTAGTTTGCCGATTGCAGGTTACTTTGCGCCGTAGCCAACTGGAAAAACTTGGATGCAGCCGTTGCCGCAACTAATTCCAATGTTTCGAGGTACATTTTTTTGGCTTGGGCATATCGGGCGGGTTCTATCTTTTTGTCCCACTTCAATCGGTTGTAACCAAATAGGTTTTGCGAATAACCGATAACCACGGGCGATGATTTATACGATAGTTTATTGTCCGTGAAAATATCCAATCGCTGCAATCCTGTTTGCACAAACACACTTCCGCCCAAAAGCGCGATGTTTTGGTTGATGGTAAAGCTTCCGTCGTTAAGCAACTGGTTCCGGTGTACGAAACTATCGCTTCCGTCGGGTAGCGTAATGGAACTGATGGAGCGGTTGAGCGAACTGCTTGTGTTAAGCGTAAGGCTTGGCAAATAATCCGCCTTGTGTGAACGCCAGTTCCAGTACGATGCACGATACTGATGTCTTGCCGCTACCGCTTGCGGCGATTGATCGCGGGCAAGCGCGACCGCTTCGTCCAACGTTAAACGAAGTGTGTCTTGCGCTTTAATTTGCACCGCGACAAACAAAAAGAGAATGAAGATAAGTTGATGTTTCATATAAATTTCAGATGACAAAATTCATGCCAAACAGATAATAAAAACTAAATCAGTGTGTTATATATTTTAATAGCTTGAAAATATGTTCGATTTCGCACAAACGGAGTTCGGTTTCGCACCTATTTGTAAAGAAATTATATGTAATTTTGTGAATTGATGGATGATGGAGAGGATTTTTGTGTAAATTTAAAATCCAAATTGTGTATATTTAATATTTTGTCTGTGTATATTTAAAATATTAATTGTGTATATTTAAAATATGATTATCTTTGTATCAATAATAATTTAGCAAAGAATCAAGTATGTTAGTTCCTCGAGAAATAGTGAATTCTATGAGAATGGTGGTTGATAAGTATCCCATCATTGCTCTCACAGGGCCGCGACAGTCGGGTAAAACCACGTTATTAAAGTCGATGTTTTCAGATTATAGGTATGTAAATCTTGAAAATCCGGACACAAGAAATTTTGCGCAAACAGATCCGAGAAATTTTTTAAAGCAGTTCGATAAATATGTCATTTTTGATGAAGTACAACGTATCCCACATTTGTTCTCTTACATTCAGTCTATTGTTGATGATAGCAAAATAATGGGACAATATATTTTTTCGGGGTCTCAAAATTTTCACTTAATGCAAAATATCACACAAAGTTTGGCTGGAAGAGTTGCTATTTTTCGCTTATTTCCGTTCGACTTTCAGGAGCTGCAACGTGTGAAATTACTTCAAAAGGAATATATCGATCAATTAATCAAAGGATTTTATCCTGCTATTTATGACCGAAACATTCAACCGGTTGATTTTTATCCCAACTATATCGAAACATATATTCAACGAGATGTAAGTGAGTTGATTGCAATTCAAGATATGAGTTTGTTTCGTAAGTTTTTGGCTCTGTGCGCAACCAGAGCCGGGCAAATATTAAATATGAGTAACTTGGCAAATGAATGTGGTATATCTACACCAACGGTAAAAGCGTGGTTGTCTGCTTTGGAAAATAGTTATATTATTTTTCTGCTACAACCTTATTATAAGAACTTCAGTAAACGAATTATAAAATCGCCCAAACTTTATTTTTACGATACAGGACTGTTATGTAATTTGTTAAAGATAAATGATGCGTCCAAAATAAATAATCAGGCTATAAAAGGTGCGCTGTTTGAAAATATGGTTGTTTCGGAATATGTAAAAAGAATGCATCACAAAAACGAGAAACAGATAGATCCTTGGTTTTGGCGCGACTCACACGGTAATGAAGTGGATTTACTCATCGAAAAACCCCAATATACAGAAATTGTAGAAATAAAAGCTACAGAAACCATTATGTCCGACTTGTTTAAAGGATTAAACTATTTTTCAAATCAGGCAAAAGATGAAAATTTGAAAAAAACACTTGTTTATGGCGGTTTGGAAAATCAACAACGAACGATAGCTGATGTCGTTTCGTGGAAAGATTTTGGGAAATAGTTTGATGAATTTAGGTGTGATATGTCTATGAGGTTCTGCCAAATTCAGAAGTTGGAAAAACAAATTGAAAGCAACAAATGGAAAAACAAGGCAAAATACTTATCGTAGATGACAACGAAGACATCCTCTTTGCGCTCAATCTGCTGCTGCAACCGCACGTGGAGAAGGTGAAAGTTACCACCCAGCCCGAACGCATTGAACACTTTATGAACACGTTTCAGCCCGATGTCATTCTGCTGGATATGAATTTCAATCGGGATGCGAGCAGCGGCAATGAAGGTTTTTTCTGGCTCGAAAAGATACTGCAATGGGATGCGCAGGCGGTTGTGATTTTCATTACCGCTTACGCCGACACGGAAAAAACAGTGCGTGCCATCAAAGCAGGCGCTACCGATTTTATACCCAAACCGTGGGAAAAGGAAAAACTGTTGGCAACGGTGTCGTCGGCTGTGCAGCTCCGCCAAAGTCGCAAAGAGATACAAGATTTGAAAAAACAGGTTGCCGCCTTGGAAAGCAACCGCCGAATGCCCGAAATCATCGGCGAAAGTCCTGCGATGCTCTCGCTTTTTGAAACCATCGACAAGCTGAAAGACACCGATGCCAACATCCTCATTCTGGGCGAAAACGGCACGGGAAAAGACGTGGTTGCCAATCTGCTGTTTTGCTGCTCGCCGCGTGCCGACAAGCCTTTTGTGCAGATTGACCTCGGTAGCATTCCCGAACAACTCTTCGAAAGCGAGCTTTTCGGCTACGAGAAAGGGGCGTTTACCGATGCCAAAAAAGAGAAAGAAGGGCGGTTTGAAATCGCTTCGGGCGGCACGCTTTTTTTGGACGAAATCGGAAATCTTTCGCCTGCAATGCAATCCAAACTGCTCACGGCTATCGAGAAGCAGGAAATCGTTCGACTGGGAGCCACCCAGCCCACTTCCATCAACGTGCGGCTGATTTGCGCCACCAATGCCGATATTCACGAGATGGTCGCCCGTGGAGATTTTCGGCAGGATTTGCTGTACCGCATCAACACCATCGAGCTGCATATCCCGCCGCTTCGTGAACGTGGCAACGACATTGAGTTGCTTGCCAATTATTTTTTGCAAGGTTTTGCCCGAAAATACAAAAAGGAGATCCGCGGCATTTCGGCATCGGCATTGCGAAGGCTGAAGGAATACCATTGGCCGGGAAATGTACGTGAATTACAGCACGCTATTGAACGTGCAGTGATTCTGGCATCGGGATTAGTTTTATCTCCCGATGATTTTATGCTGAAACCTGCCGTTTCCCGTAGATCGAAAGCCGAAAACCTGAACCTCGAAAATATCGAACGAAAAGCCATTGAAAAAGCGTTGGAACAAAGTGCGGGCAATATGAATCAGGCAGCCGAATTACTGGGGATTTCGCGGTTTACCCTATATCGAAAAATAGAAAAATTGAAATAAGACGGATGACGGAAGACCGAAGACGGAAGTAAACTTTTTGTTACTTGAAAAATGAAATTAAAAAGCAACATACTTTATTTTGTAAAAATCATTACTATCGTGCTGTTGTCAGTAGGTGCGGCTTGGTTGCTGCTAAACGCTTTTTACTTTTCGTCAGCATTGCTTTTTATCGGAATGATTGTCGTGGCAATATCCGTATATCAAGACCGTAGAAAATTGATTTACCGCATGGAAAGGATGATTTCGAGCATCCGAAATTCCGATTTTTCGTATCATTTCCCCGAAAATACCCAAAACGATGAGTTAAGCCGATTAACGCAAGAGATGAACGAAGCATTAGAGATATTTCGTTCCCGCGCCCACAGTGCGATGATGGATGAAGCCGAACCGCAGGCATGGCAAAAACTTATCAGTGTTCTTACGCACGAAATCATGAACAGCATTGCACCCATTATTTCGCTTTCCGAAACATTGAGTGAACAAGAAATTAGCCGTGAAACCGACACCGAAGAATACCGCATTATGCGTCAGGCAATGGAAATCATTCATCGGCGCAGCAGCGGACTGCTTGTTTTCGTGGAAAATTACCGCAAACTTACCCGCCTTCCGCAACCTTCATTACAACCTGTTCATTTGCCGTCGTTTCTGCAATCGCTCCAGCAACTAAACGCCGCCAATGATATTCATTTCTCCTATTCCGTTTACCCTGACCAACTTTTGCTGATGGCCGACCGTGAAATGCTGGAACAGATGCTTATCAATTTATTGAAAAATGCCAAGGAAGCCTGCGAAGGACAGTCAGAAGTAAAAATCGATGTGAAAGCACAAAAAGTAGGTGACGAAGTGCAAATTATTGTTTCCGATAACGGTTCGGGAATTTCACAGGATGCGATAGACAAAATTTTCATCCCATTTTTCTCCACCAAAAAAACCGGATCGGGGATTGGGTTAAGCCTTTGCCGTCAAGTTATGATACGTCATAAAGGAAAAATTTCGGTGAAATCAGATGGAAAAGGAAGTAGGTTTGTGTTGGAATTTCCGTAATAAAAAAAAGTCTGTATATTAGCTGTTTGTTTGTGGTTGTAAATATAAAAAAATCGACAACTATTCAATTGTCGATTATATAGTTTTAACTGCTTAACTGTTGATTATCCCACGCTTCCTTCTAAGCTGATTTGCAATAGCTTTTGTGCTTCAACAGCAAATTCCATCGGAAGTTTGTTTACCACTTCTTTCACGTATCCGTTCACGATTAAACCGATAGCTTCTTCTTCGCCCAATCCACGCTGATTGCAGTAAAAAACTTGATCTTCGCTGATTTTTGAAGTGGTGGCTTCGTGCTCTAAAATCGCTGTTGGATTCTGAATATCGGTGTAGGGAAAAGTGTGTGCTCCGCAATGATCGGTCAGCAACAAGCTGTCGCATTGCGAGTGGTTACGTGCGTTTACGGCTTTTTTTGCCACTTTCACCAATCCACGATAACTGTTTTGACTACTTCCCGCCGATATTCCTTTGGAAACGATTCGACTGCGAGTATTTTTCCCTAAATGAATCATTTTTGTTCCCGTATCGGCTTGCTGAAAGTTATTAGTTACGGCCACCGAATAAAATTCTCCTACGGAGTTATCGCCTGCCATAATGCACGACGGATATTTCCATGTGATTGCTGATCCGGTTTCAACCTGTGTCCACGAGATTTTAGAGCCATTTCCCTTGCACAAACCACGTTTCGTAACAAAGTTATAAACTCCACCCACACCATTTTTATCGCCCGGATACCAATTTTGTACTGTAGAATATTTCACTTCGGCATTATCGAGAGCAACAATTTCAACCACTGCGGCGTGCAACTGATTTTCATCACGCATGGGTGCTGTACAACCTTCCAAATAGCTCACGTATGAGCTGTCGTCTGCAACAATAAGCGTACGTTCGAACTGTCCGGTATTAGCGGCATTAATACGAAAATAGGTCGATAATTCCATCGGACAGCGTACGCCTTTAGGAACATATACAAAAGAGCCGTCACTAAATACGGCAGAGTTTAATGCCGCGTAAAAGTTATCTTTATAAGGAACTACCGTGGCAAGATATTTTTTTATTAAATCGGGATGGTTTTTTACCGCCTCGCTGAAAGAACTGAAAATAATTCCTTTTTCGGCCAAAACTTCTTTAAAGGTAGTTTTGATGGAAACGCTGTCCATAACAGCATCTACAGCAATACCGGTAAGTTGTTTTTGCTCGTTGAGCGGAATTCCAAGTCGCTCAAATGTTTTCAATAATTCGGGATCAACTTCCTCTAACGATTTTGGAGTTTTTTTGTTGGTTGGATCGGCATAATAAATAATATCCTGAAAATCTATTTCCGGAATTCTTAGGTGTGCCCAGTCGGGCAGCTTCATCGTTAACCAATGGCGATATGCTTTTAGCCGAAATTCTAACAACCATTCAGGCTCATTTTTCTTCGAAGAAATCAAACGGACAACATCTTCATTCAATCCTTTTCCAATTGTATATGTTTCAACGTCTGTAACGAATCCGTATTTATAGTCTTGTGTGGTTAAGTCGGTTAATATCTGATCTTGATCTAAAACTTCTTGCATGATAAATATTGATTATCGATCGCTGTGATCGGTTTATAAAAAGAAGAGAGTTGTACTTCTCTCCGCATGATAAACAAAGTTTGT
>JAUNUM010000043.1 GCA_030538215.1 Bacteroidia bacterium | reverse complement strand
TTTTGTTTATTAGCACTGCTGACAATAATATAAAGTAATTGAGACGATGTACTTAAATAAATTATTTCGTTATTTTATCGGCACACAATATTTCTTTTAAATCCTCTTTTACTCCTACCAATAACTCATCAAATGTAATGGCTTTGCGAAGATTATCATCGGGGGCAAGAATAAAATCTTTTCCAATAACAGTATCAACATCAGTAATTGACGTGATTCTATACGCTTTGTTTTTCCCCCTTTGCACAAGTATTTCATCACCATTATCTACTCTATCGAGATACGCTGCCTGATTATTTCTAAATTCTCTTGAACTGATAATTATCATAATATTCAACTTCCGTGTGTACCAATATGGTGCAAAGATAACATAAAAAAGAAAGATCAAAGAAACAACTCACACCATTCATCAAACACCTCTACCTGATGCGTACCGTGATTTTTAAGATTTTCCCTTATCTTTTTCAACGGTTTCTCTCTTCCTAACTGCGATTTTGAGTAGAATTTATCGGCAAAGCAAATAATTTTTTCTTCGAGGCTCTGCGGACGCATATCACGATGCGGGATCGGAAGTTTTCGGTTAAGAATTGTTTCAAGACTCAATCCGGTTCCTGTATGACGCTCACACACCATTCCATGCTTAGGGAATCCTTCTTGGGTAAGTAATTCCCTGCCTAAATAACCGTGACAAATGTATGGCATGCTGCCTTCACAAGCGATATTCGGCGCTCGGGTTTTGAAAATGCCGATATCGTGCAGCATAGCGGCTTCTTCAAGAAATTTCACATCTATTGCCAGTTCGGGATGTTTTTGCGCTATGAGTAACGATTTGTTGGTTACATCAGTCGCATGCGAGATATAAATATCATAGAGTTTTGTTCCTTCTTTATAGTATTTGTTGATGACTTTTTGTACGTCCATAGGATTTGAAGAATCTTTAGGGTTTTATATGATTTATCAACAGTACAATTACAAAAATACTATAAAATTTCAAATTCTTATTAATCAAATGATGTTTCATTTTTGACAAATGCATGCAGACATCTAAATTATTTTAAAAAACACAAAATCCTTTTTCTATTCGGTATGAAAAAACCTATCTTTGCAGTAATTATGAAGACAAGAAAGCTAAATTCGATAAAATGGCTGTTAGTAGTGCTTTTTGCAGGCTATATCGGCGGCATTTCTTTCTTCACGCATACACACATTCTAAATAAAAGTATTTACACTCACTCCCACCCTTTTAAAAAGAGCGAAAAAAAAGAACACCATCATACCGAAAACCAACTGATCATTCTCGAACAGTTTTACAAAACTTCCATTACGGAAGATGTAATTCCTAAAACTGAATGTGGTATTTACTCGCAAAGTTTCGTAAAACTTCGGGTCAGAATATGCAACATTCATCATCTCACCACTATTCCCAATAACACTCAATTGCGTGCACCACCCGTGGCTGCATAAAATAAGTGTTTCTTAAATTCTAATAAGTAGCTGATAAAAATTATTGTTATAGTTTTTAATTGCTATTTAGAGATAGATTTTGTCTTTTTTTGAGCGCGTTTAGCGGGCTAATCAAACGAAAAAAAAGGCAAAATACGCTCTAAAGAGCATTATGATAAGATAAAAATAAGGAAGTAAAACATAACAGTAATTGTTTGATGATACTTACCTTCAGTCCGAAAATTAGTTCGGATTGTGAAACTATTTATTCAATCAACTTATTATTTTACATAAAATGAAGAAATATATTTCACTCATTCTATGCCTGTTATTTGTATGGACAAACTCGCAGGCAGTAGAACCACAAACACGTGAGACTGATGCGCATATCTTCGGTCACGTACTCGACAAAAAAACAAAAGAACATTTACCCTACATAACCATACGCCTGAAAGGCACCACAATAGGCATCACAACCGATGCCACAGGCCACTATTTCCTTCGGAATTTACCGGTTGGGAACTTCACGCTCGAAGTAACAATGATTGGTTTTAAAACCATTACGAAAGATGTTGTTATTAAAGCAAAAACCACACAGGAAATAGATTTTGAACTGGAAGAGGAGACAGTTTCTCTCGATGAAGTTGTGGTATCGGCAAACCGAAACGAAACCACACGCCGCATGGCGCCGTCGCTTGTGAGCGTTATCGGGATAAAAACGCTGGAAACCACCAATTCGCGAACGCTCTCCGATGGATTGAAATTTCAACCGGGTCTCAGAGTAGAAAACAACTGCCAAAATTGTGGAACCACTCAAATACGCATTAATGGCTTAGAGGGTCCGTATTCGCAAATTCTCATCGATTCGCGCCCTGTAATTGGTGCATTAGCCGGTGTTTACAATTTGGAACAGATTCCCGCAAATATGATTGAACGGATTGAAGTAATTCGTGGTGGCGGCTCGGCACTTTTTGGCGCAAATGCCATTGGCGGAACCATAAACGTAATCACGCGCGAACCCATTCGCAATTCGGGCGAATTTGCACACACCACTTCAAGCATTAACGCCACGGGCGCGTTAGAAAACAACACCACGTTTAACGCTTCGCTTGTGAACGATTCACGAAACGCGGGCATTATGGTTTTCGGACAACATCGTTTGCGCGAAAGCTTTGATATGGACGGCGACGGATTTTCGGAACTTCCGCAATTAAAAAACCGCGCGTTGGGTTTCCGGTCTTATCTGAAAACGGGCGTTTATTCAAAGCTTACGCTGGAGTATCAGAATATGCATGAGTTTCGTCGTGGTGGCGACCGGTTCGATTTGCAGCCTTTTGAAACGCATATTACCGAGCAAGCCGAACACTATATAAACAGCGCGTCAATGAAATTCGATAAATTTTCGGCCAATCAAAAGAATCGGTTCAGCCTTTACACGGCAGCACAACACACCAACAGAAACTCGTATTATGGAGGTGGAGAGCCTTATAACGATAAGCTTCCCGAAATTCATCCAAACATGAGTGTCAATGAAATAGAAAATATAAAAAACACAATTATAAACAATCACTTGCGAAAAAACTCATTCGGCAAAACTACAGAACTTACATATCAAGTGGGCGGACACTACACGCACTCGTTCGACAATCTGTGGTTTATGCCTGCCGATCTGACTTCGGGGTTGGAGTATTTGGGCAGCAGCTTGGACGACGTGAGCGGTTTCCGAAAAAAATCAATTTCGCAAAAAACCAAAACCATTGGAGCGTTTCTGCAAAACGAATGGAAAACATCGGTATGGAGTTTCTTGCTTGGCGGACGTGTAGATAAGCACAACTTGGTAAAAAACGCCATTTTTAGTCCCCGATTAAACATTCGGTACAACCCAACAGAAAATATCAATTTCAGGGTTACTTACAGCGGGGGATTTCGTGCCCCACAGGTTTTTGACGAGGATTTGCACGTGGATATCGCGGGGGGAGAACAAGTAATAAGAGTGTTGTCGGAAAATTTGCACGAGGAGCGTTCGCGAAGTGTCAGCGCATCGGTCGATTATTATCATCAAACAACCAATTTTCAGTTCAACACGCTTATTGAAGGATTTTACACGCGATTGAATAATCCTTTTACGAACGTGAAAGTGGGAAATGAAATTAGAGTAGAAAACGACACGCATAGCGCTGCCGTTTACGGAATAAATTTTGAAGGAAAAATGGCTTACAGAAACGTGTTGGATTTACAAGCCGGAGCTACTTTTCAAAAAAGCGAATACGATAAGGCACGCAAGTGGTGGGAACCCGAAAACGATGAAGAAAAAGCACTCGACCAAGTTACCGCTACGCGCCGAATGATGCGTACGCCCAACATTTATGCTTATTTTGTGGGCACGTGGAATGCCACGAAAAAATTTTCGGTATCGCTTTCGGGAAACTACACGGGAAGCATGCTTGTTCCGCATGAAGCGGGATCCGGGCAGGAGGGTGTTCATCGGTTCTCCAAGGTTAATGTGACGGAAACTACACCTTCATTTTTCGAATTAAACGCTAAAACGACATACACTTTTAACATTCACAACGATACGCAACTGCAACTTAATGTAGGCGTTCAAAACATTTTCAACGCTTTTCAAAAAGATTTTGATACCGGTGCGGGAAGAGCATCAAGTTATATATATGGTCCGGGAATGCCGAGAACGTTTTTTGCAGGATTGAAGGTTACGTTTTAGATTATTATTGAGGGCGGTTCCAAAAAACCGCCCTCAATAATTTCACAATGGGATTACATACTTTTTCAGCGCATCATCTTTAAGAGAGGCGGGCACACCATTCTTAATTTCTTCCACAATGATGTTAATCAAACGCTCGCGGATAAACTCTTTGCGGGTAATTAAGCTGATTTCACGTACGGGAGTTGCATTTTTAAACGGACGAATATTTTTCTTTTGTTCTTCGGTTAAATTATATATCGCCATTTCGGGAATTACGGTTTGACCATCGTTATCATCCACAATTTTTATAAGCGTATCGATACTTCCGGCTTCAAAGGTGAAAACAGATTGCGTATTACGTCTTTTTCTCATGTTGCAGAGGTGTAAAATCTGTGTTCTGAAACAATGAACTTCGTCGAGCATCCAAAGTTTTCCATTATTTAAATCGCTTTCATCCAGTTCATTTTTCACATAAAGCGATCGTTCCTTAGGAGAAATATAGGCAAAAAACCTCTCATAATAGAGTGGCCTTTCAGTAATAGAATCATCTTTAAGCGGTGTTGCCAAAATTGCACCGTCGAGCGAATCATTTGCCAAGCCGCGAAGAATATTATCGGTTGTTAACTCTCTGACTACGATACGAACATCGCTATTTCCCCGCGTATGAACATCCATCAACTTTGGCAAAAGATACGGCGAAACTGTGGGTATAATTCCCAATCGGAATGTACCCTTTATAATACCTTTTTCCTCTTGAATAATGTCTTTTATCTGATTTATTTGTGCCACGGAAACACGCGCCTGATCGATAATTCTTCGCCCGATTTCTGTAGGTTGAACCGGCAATTGCGTTCTGTCGAAAATTTTAACGCCAAGCTCATCCTCCAGTTTTTGAATCATCATACTCAACGTGGGCTGCGTAACAAATGATGCTTCCGCGGCTTTCGAAAAATGACGATGATTATCAACCGCAATTATATATTCAAGCTGTTGTATGTTCATTGCTGATAACTTGAGAAATATTTCATAAATTGAACACGTTCGTATAACGATGGGCTCTCGATATTGGCATAATTGAGTTTTCCTTTAAAATCGGATATATTCTCGTAATTATTTTGTTCCATCCATTCTTCCACACAGGTAATCATGTTACCAATTGCATCTATACCTTGCTCGTAAAGAACGCTACAAAGCTGTACTGCAGATGCACCTGCAAGAATTCCTTTAATGGTATCTTCCCACGAGTGTATTCCGGTTGAACAAGCAATATTCATATCTTTCACACGCCCTGAGACAATAGCTGTCCAACGCAACGTTTCGTGAAAATCGGCAGGATTGCTGAATACCGTTCCGGCAGTAATTTCCATTTTGTTGATATCGATATCAAGCTGATAAAAACGATTGAACAATACAATACCATCTGCTCCTAACGATTTCATTTTATCTACAAGTCCGGGTAAATTTCCGATATTTTTAGCCATTTTCACCACAATTGGAATTTTCACCGTTTTCTTCAATTGCTTAACAATATTCAAATAAGAATCTTCCAGATAGGTGTCGCCAAACTCTCCTGCATTGAGCAAAAAAACATTCAGTTCAATAGCATCGGCTCCGGCAGCTTCAATGCTTTTGGCAAAATCTGTCCAGCGCGTCAGTTTATAAGCATTTATGCTTGCCACCACAGGCATGCTGCACTCTGCTTTTACCGAACGAATCAGATCGAGATATTTCTCCACGTGATTCATTTCGATATACGCGTTGATGTAATCGGCTGCTTCGGGATAATCGGAAATTTGCGTGAGCTTTTCGGTATGATTCTCAATTTGCTCTTCAAACAATGACTTAAGAACTACTGCCCCAATTCCCGCTTTATCGAGCTCTTTTATCTTTGACAATGAATTTGTTAAGCCGCTACTGGCAGCAATAAATGGATTTTTCAATGTTAATCCGGCGAATGTTGTTTGTAAGTTTGCCATTTCAAATGAATGTTTTTCAATTTTCAATTAGGGCAAAAATAGCTATTTTAATTGATAAAACAGATAATTCGATTGAAAATATTTATGGAAAAAACCCTAAATTCCCTGAAGGAGACTTTGCGGGCTACAGTTAATAAATTGTTGTTCTAAAAAGGGGCTGTCTCAAAAGCAAAAAAGCTATAGGATAGCGCTTCCGAATTGAAACTCTTTGTCCGCCAGCTGGCGGACTGGCTCGAGGTGTTGCTCACTACCGTGCGTTTCACACACGGTTATTCACATTAAGCTCTTTCAGAACTTTTAGATAATGACAAGTTTCAAATTATAAATTATAAGTGCCAAACACAAATTAGTTTATAGTATTCATAAATCGACACGATTTATTTCTTCAAGATCCTCTTTATGAAACCATTAAGGAATAAAGAAAATTAAGCCTTATCTTTTTTATTCTTAACCTCTTAATGGTTTATATTGTTTTAGACTATTAAGCGCAAAAACAAGTTTTTGTTTATTAGCACTGCTGACAATAATATAAAGTAATCGAGACGATGTACTTACGGAATTTTGTTTTACTTTTGAGACAGCTTCTTAGAGGGGCCTACCGCTCTCCAAAAATCAACGTTCCCACCCGGATAATCGTGGCACCTTCTTCAACGGCAATGGGATAATCGCCCGACATTCCCATCGAGATTTCTTTGAAGTTATCATCATTGGAGAAATATTGTGATTTAAATTCGTCGAACAACGATTTAATCAACCTAAACTCACTCCGCACCTGCTCCAAATCATCGGTATAAGTGGCCATTCCCATCACACCGGCGATTTGAATATTTGTGCAACTGCGCCATCTGCCTTCGGCAAGAAATTGACGACACTCATCGGGTAAAAATCCCGATTTTGTTTCCTCATCGGCAACGTGAAGTTGAAGCAAACAAGAAATTTTTCGGTTGCTGGCTACCGCTTGTTTTTCTATTTCGAGCATCAGCCGCTCGCTGTCTAAACTATGAATAAGATGAACGAAAGGCGCGATAAATTTTACCTTGTTGCGTTGCAAGCTGCCTACAAAGTGCCACTCGATATCATCGGGGAGCATTGGCTGTTTTACAGTCAGTTCCTGCACACGACTCTCGCCGAACAATCGTTGACCATCGTTGTAAGCTTCCAGAATTTCATCGTTGGAGTGAAACTTGGAAACAGCAACAATTTTCACATCTGCCGGAACCGTTTCACGCAACTTATCAATATTGGCTCTTACGCTCATTCTTCTACCTTAGGCTTATTTTCTACAAAATGCTTGAATACATCCATAATAGCAGTTTCGTTTATGGACGCAAACGTATAATCAATCATTGTTTTCTTCATCTCGGCTTCTACAATTTCCACGGCTTCTTTCAGTTCTTTTGCTTGCACAAGCATATTTACGGCTGTTTTCTTTTCCGCTCCGTTTTTTTCGTCTAATGTGATGAAATATAGTTTCGCTTTATAATACCTATCTCCGGTTTCGTTGAAAAACGTATCGGAAAACCGTACTCTTTTAATATCCGAAACGGTAAATTCACCCGACATATAGGGTTGCATTTCTTCAATAATTCTCGCTTCGGCTTCGGTAAACGACATGGCATCCACCAAATACGGCTCCGTTACGGTTTTTATCATACCCGTATCCAGCGTTTTATCGTAACGCACTTTGCATTCGAACCAGTTGTACATAAATTTTTCGTGTTTTTAAATTGAAGTGCGAAATTAAGAAAAATAAGCGATGTGGTCAAACAACAATCTATTTTTCCTATTTTTGTGTTTTTAAATCTTTACTTAAGAATGAAACAACAGAAACAACTTGGACTTTGGCTTTTAGTTTTTGTATCGCTGGGCTCAATGATTGGTTCGGGGATTTTTAATTCGCCCAAAGATCTCATCAATGTTGCCAATCCGTTGGGAACGCTGCTAACGTGGATGGCAGGCGGCGTGGGTGCATTGATACTGGCGCTGGTTTTCGTGTATCTGTCCGGTAAAAAGCCACAGTTGCAAAGCGGAGTCTTCGCGTATGCCAAAGAGGGGTTTGGCGATTACATGGGTTTTAATTCCGCGTGGGGATATTGGTCGGTAGGATGGCTGGGAAATATCAGCTACTTGGTGTTTTTCTTTAAAACCCTGAACGATTTATTGGGCGCTCACGCTCTTTCGCCGCTCACCTGTTTTATTTTGGGTTCGGGCATTTTGTGGTTTTACTATATCATTCTGATGTCGGGCGTACGCGAAGGCGCTATCCTTAATTTTCTGGTTACCGTGGCAAAACTTGTACCCATTGTGCTGATAATTCTGCTCGGTATCGCGCTGGTTGACGGCGACATTTTCAATGTACCCGACTGGCAAACCAAACTGGCAGCCAACGGAGAATCAACCACGCCACTGCTGCAAATAAAAGATGCTATGGCGGTAGTTTTGTGGTGTTTTGTGGGAATTGAAGCGGCATCGGTATTGTCGGGAAGAGCAAAAAATCAGCAAACCGTTCGTCGCGCCATCATTATTTCGGTACTTTCGGTACTGGCTATTTATATGCTTATTACGTTTATTGCCATGGCAAGTATTCCTGCACAAGAACTTACCGCATCCGATACACCGCTGGCACTCGTTTTAGAAAGAACCTCGATAGGCGCTGCAGGAGCGGTGATTGTAAAAGTGGGTATTATGATTTCGGTTTTGGGAGCAAGTTTGTCGTGGATTATTCTTTCGGTAGAAACCATGTATGCTGCTTCGCGCGAAGGTGTGATGCCCAAAATACTGGCAAAGGTCAATAAAAAGGGTACACCTATAAACGCACTTTTGTTTACACAGCTGTTCACGCAGTTTTTTTTATTATCCATTTTATCGCCTGCTCTCAACGAAACATATCTTATCGTCATTACCATCGGCACTGCTATGGTGCTGATTCCCTACTTATTGTCTTCGCTCTATGCCGCAAGAATTTCTTTTGCCGATAAACAAGAACGCAGCATCAATAAAATCATAGCCGTGCTGGGAACGCTATACGCCACTTATGTAATTTATGCCGTAGGCTTGAAATACCTCTTTTTATCAATTATTTTCTATGCCATCGGAGCACTTCTGTTCCTGAAAGCCAAACACGAAAAAAGAGAAAAGCCCAAACACTGGGAGTGGGCTTTTATGTTGACGCTGATTGCTGCGGCAATTGTTCTGACGGTTTTAATTATCAACGGAACTGTTCAATTGTAAATAATTGTTATCCAATAGATATTAGTCGTGTGAAGGTTGTGTGTGTCCTGAAATTTGAAACCAGTAGCTGAAACTTAATTTTACTTTTCAGTATTTTGTTTTGAAATATCGAATATTGTATCTATTTTTGCGCAAAGCGAACAATATGAGAATAATCACCAAAAGCGTACTTACCGAATACTACGCTAAAAACGAAAAAGCAAAACTTCCGCTTGAAAATTGGTACAGCAAAGTAAAAAAAGCCGAATGGAGTTGCTTTTCCGACATCAAAAAAGATTTTAACAGTGTCGATAGTGTAGGAAATCAACGGTACGTTTTCAATATAAAAGGAAATGATTTCAGGTTGGTCGTAATCATTCGTTTCACCATAAAGAGAGTCTATATTCGATTTGTTGGAACTCACACGGAATACGATAAAATAACCAATATTAAAACGATTTAAAATGGCACAAATAAAAAACGAAAAACAATACAGAATGACATTGAAGCGGATTGATGAACTTTTGCTCGTTACTGACGATGATACGCCGCTTGATGACAAGAATATAGTGGAGCTCGAATTGCTTTCGGACCTCGTTGAAGAATACGAAGATGTACATTATCCTATTGGCACTCCAACATTAACGGACGTGATAAAACTACGGATGTACGAAATGAATCTCACGCAAGCGAAGCTGTCCGAAATGTTAGGCGTTAGCCCATCGAGAGTAAGCGACTATTTAACGGGAAAATGTGAACCAACAATGAAAGTTGCCCGAATAATCAGTCAAAAGTTAGACATTAGCTCCGATATTGTTTTGGGGGTTTAAAATTATATCGGAATTGACTATTCAATTCTAACCCTTCCCCCGATAAAATCGGGTACTTCCCTTGCATCACAAGGGAAGAGCCACAGGCTCTGACTATTAGCTGACAGTCAAATAGTATGACCTGCATAACTGAGACTGTCTCAAAAGTAAAACAAAATTCCGTATAACTTACAATTTGAAACCTGTCATTATCTAAAAGCTCTGAAAGAGCTTAATGTGAATAACCGTGTGTGAAACGCACGGTAGTGAGCAACACCTCGAGCCAGTCCGCCAGCTGGCGGACAAAGAGTTTCAATTCGGAAGCGCTATCCTATAGCTTTTTTGCTTTTGAGACAGCCTCAAGCGAAGCGGGTGGGGTTAGAACAAATGAAACAACGAATATCGCGAAGCAAATTACTATCAAATTACAACCGAATTACCTATTAATCGTATATCGTACCGTTGCGCCAAAACGAACAGGATATCCTCTCTGCAAATATGCGTTCTCTTTACCAGTCATATCCGATGCGCGGAAATAGAATGAGTTGTACTTTTTATCGAATATATTCTTTCCCCAGAGCTCCAAAGCGAAAGAGTTTTTCTCCACGGTGAGACTGGCGTTGGTTAATCCGTAGAACGGTTGATAAACCGAATTATCCTCCGTCCAATATATTTTGCCTGCACCTGTGTATTGTATGTTTGCAATCAATCGATCGATAAACAAGCCGCGTTTGAAGTTATATACGTAACTTGCTCCAATGCTAAACGTATGTTGCGGAGCAAACGGAATATAGTTTCCGGAATAATCTACCTGAACTGTTTTTCCATTTTCTATTTTCTCGGTTTGGTAGTTTTTAAATTTGGCATCGGCAAAACCGTATTCGGCAAACAGAGTAAAATTATCGGTCGGGTTGTATCGCATACTTAACTCCACACCCTTGCTTTCCGATTTTCCGGCATTGGTAATAGTACGTCCCGATCGTCCCTGATCCTCAAGTTTTATTATCTGAATATTATCTACTTTTGTGTAAAACAACGCGAATGTAGTAGAAAGTCTTCTTTCAAAAAACTCAAAACGTCCACCCAATTCATAAGTCCAGCTGATTTCGGGAGCATATGAAAGTTGCTCTTCAAGGGTAGGTATTTTCACATCGCCTGTCGGAGGTGCGGCAGGTGCGCCACCGCCACCGGGACGTGGCGGCATTTTTTTCATGGCATTGCGCATTAACGACTCCATTAACGAATTTTGAAGCAACTTAGAAAACGACTGTTCGTTGTATCCTCCCGTTTTATATCCTTTCGAAGCCGAAAGATACACAAAAGCCGTTTCAACAGGTTGATATTTGAGTGCGAATTTAGGCAAAACCTGCCAAAAACTTTTGCTGAAAGCGCCCTGCATAAGAGTATCTCCGTTTACGGATATACCTGGAACAGCTGGTGGTGCTTGTTTGAAACGAAACTCTATATCTGCACCTTTGCTTTCAGTGGAATAATCTATTTTCGCGTGTTCATAGTCAAACCGAATTCCCGCCGTTGCCGACAAACCGTTCAGCCCAAATAAATCATTAAGCGTAGATTGGTGAAACAAAGCTAAACCACTCGATGGTTTTTTGTAAACACCGGGAAGGTCAATCTGCTCGGTTGTATATTTCATAACAACGGGAACTCCCGGGCTCTGCGAAAGCCTATCAAAAACCGATTGCAGTCCGACTATTCCATCCTTTTTAATAGCTACCGGTGTATCGATGGTGCGGTTATCGTAAAATCCAAAAGCGCCGATTACCCACCGGTATTTACTCTGATTTTCGGATTTCAACGTTATTTCCTGACTAACCGAATGCTGAGTTTGCTGCTGACGAATGGAGAAAACCGATAATGGCGTATAATCTTGATCCATCTTCATATCGTCTTTCAAAAACTGATATCCGGTTGTGGAGTTTAAGCTAAAACCATTGCCTAAATATTGAAGCGAAAGCCCGTTTGTTATTAAATGCCTTTTATAAGACGATGGTTCGTTGAAATTCACAGCCGTGGAGTCTTTATGCATATACGGAAACGCGCCTCCGTTCACGTAATCATAATTACTAAAAAGAAGTGCTTTAAATGAAGGAGTAATCTCCCACTCCATTTTTATTTTTCCACCTGCATTCTTAGATGCATCTACATTTTTACCGGAATATTTATTCACAAAGTATCCGTTATCTTTCTGATAATAAGCAGCAACCGACAGCCCAAAATTATCAGACAACTTGCTGTAGTTGGAGCCTTTTACGGAAAACTGACCATAGTTTCCACCACTCAACATCAACGATGTCCCTTGAAATGACAACGGCGAAAGCGTATAAATATTTACAATTCCACCAATAGCATTACGCCCGTAAAGTGTTCCCTGCGCTCCGCGCAAAACCTCCACGCGTTGAATATCCTGAAATTCAAAATCGAACGCCGAAGGATTGAAACTCGGCACATTGTCAACATACAAACTTACGGTTTGTGAACCTAATCTTGCACCGATACCGCGAATATAAATGGGAGTGGAAACTTTGGAACCGTACGATGGGATAAAAAAGTTTGGAATAGCTCCGCTCATATCCGGCAGAGATTCTATTTGACTATTGCTGAGCTGTTTTGGAGAAATAACCGAAACTGCCGTAGGCAAATTTTTTAATTGATTGGTTTCTTTTACGGAAGAACTTACTACCACCTCGTCCAAATAATACACTTTAAGTGTGTCTTGGGGAGTGTTGTCTTTATCGGGTTCTATATTCTTGGAATATAAAATGAAAAATTGGCTAATTGCCAGTAAAATCACTATTAATTTTCTCATTGGGTTAAATAAAATATCTGTTAAGTATAATAAAAATTATTGTAGATTATAGATTGAAACGAGATTGATGATAGCTTAAATAAGATTGAATATGGGATTTTGTTTATCAATCTTTTTCAATCTCATTAAATCTTCCTCAATCTTCTACAAAAATCGGCTGAAATGTAACGCTACCACTTTTCAGAAGTTGTAATTATAATGCAAAGTAACGCGATAAACAGAAGCAAAACAATCCCCATAAATAGTGATTTTTTTCACTAATTGAATGGAAATCACAAAATTTTTGAAAATAATTGAATTTTGATGCAACGTTTTTTCATTTTTTTCATCTATAAGATATAGCTTTGATTTGTCAAGACTAAAAATTGATATCCTATGAAGAAAATTGCCTTAAACACTTACACAAAAATCATCGCATGGTTGCTGAGCGTTCTTGGGCTTAATGCCGGATGCGGCGACACCTTTGAACCCAGAGCTGAGTACGGAGTGCCATCTGCCGACTTTCGGGCAAAAGGAACAATTACCGATGCCAAAACCAACAAACCCATTCAAAACATTCGCGTGATAGGAAAGCCAGAGTATGGCTACGAATCCGACACTGCTTTTACCGATGAAAACGGGAATTACTCGGTGGAAATGAAAGGCATTATCGGTTTTCCGGTAAAAATTTATGCAGAGGATGTTGACGGTGCATTGAACGGATGGTATAATCCGGATTCTCTGCAGGTAGAACAGCGTGATACCCGGCAAGTGAAAAAAGGAAACGGCTGGCATAGTGGTGTTTTTGAGAAGAACGATGCCAACTTTATATTGGAACATAGAATTGTGGTAGAATACGGTGTTCCCGCAGCGACTTATAAAAAGATAGAAGAGCAAAAATAAAAAAACTTATGAAAAATCAGAAAATACGCATTGCACGTTAGAAACAATAAAACCTTTACAAACATGAAACTACATAAAAACATGATCCTCAAGCTCTATCAGGAGCACAAAAAAGCGCAAACCAAACTACACAATCTCTCGTATCTGTTTTGGGAGTGTACATTGCGTTGCAACTTCAACTGCGTGCATTGTGGAAGCGATTGCACCAAAGAAAACGTTGTTTCCGATATGCCCAAAGAGGATTTTCTGAAAATATTGTCCGATATTCGCCCACACGTGAATCCACACAAAACCATGATTGTGATCACCGGCGGAGAACCGCTCGTGCGAAAAGACTTAGAAGAAGTGGGACGAGCAATTTACGATATGGAGTATCCGTGGGGATTTGTCACCAACGGCTGGGGATTATCGCAAGAGCGACTCGATGCGCTTCTCGATGCCGGATTGCACTCCGTAACCGTAAGTTTGGATGGATACACCGAAGAATCACACGAATGGTTCCGCGGTAAAAAAGGTTCGTGGTTGCGGGCTATTAATGCTATTACGCGCGTGGCATCAACCGCTAATTTGGTGTACGATGTGGTTACCTGCGTAAATAAAAAGAACATCAACGAACTGCCAAAGCTAAAATCGTTGCTCCTTTCGATAGGTGCAAAACATTGGCGACTGTTTACCGTTTTCCCGAAAGGACGCGCCAAAGACAACCCTCTCCTGAAACTATCTACCGAAGAGTTCGTGCAGCTGATGAACTTTATTCAGGAAACCCGAAAAGAAGGAAAAATAAATGTTTCCTACGGTTGTGAAGGCTATTTAGCCGATTACGAAATGGAAGTGCGAGATACGCCATTCTTTTGCCAGGCGGGCGTACATATCGGCTCGGTACTGGCAAATGGCGATATTAGCGCGTGCCCGAGTTTATGTGGCGATTACATTCAAGGAAATATTTACAAAGACGATTTCTGGACGGTGTGGAACACACGCTATCAGGTAATGCGCGACCGTTCGTGGACAAAAACGGGCAAATGCGCCACATGCAAATCGTATAAATATTGTCAGGGAAACGGCCTGCATCTTCGCGACGAAAAAACCGGAGAACTCCTGCATTGTCATTTGGAAATGATGGGGAAACTGCAGCCGGAAACGAAAAAGCAAAGCGTTTTATCTAAGGCTGCGAGTTTTTTTACGTGATTTAATTTGGGTAAAGCGACTTCCAAGTCGCTTGAGTTTTTATTAAGCGATTTGGAATTAACTCCCCTTCGGTCGTTGAACGTTGTTTCGCTTCACCCGTAAATCGAACCCAAACCACTTTTCATTGTTATAAGGAAAAAGAACAAGCAATGAAAAAAGCATTATTAATAGTGGATGTTCAAAACGATTTTTGTCCCGGCGGGGCGCTTGGCGTGAAAGATGGTAACAAAGTGGTGCCCGTGATAAACAGTATTATCGATAAGTTCGATTTAGTTATTTCATCACAAGATTGGCATCCCGAAGATTCCGTCCATTTCGAAAACTGGCCGCCGCATTGCATCGCAGGCACATTTGGAGCCGATTTTCATCCCGATTTGAATACCGAGAAAATCGATTTAAAACTCCACAAAGGCACCGCCAACAAAGACGACGGTTATTCCGCTTTTGAGGCCACAAACGCTTCCCTACCCGATTTTCTTCGTGAAAATAAAATCACCAATCTATACGTTTGCGGCTTAACTACCGATTACTGCGTAAAAGCTTCCGCTTTGGATTCGCTGAACGAAGGATTTCACACTTACGTGATTACCGATGCTATAAAGCCCGTGAACGCAAATGCGGGCGACGACAAAAAAGCGTTGCAGGAAATGTATCGGGCGGGATGTATTTTGGTGGAATCGGGAGAGATTTTACGCTAAAACAACTATCCTTTAAAAATAAAATATACCGCCAACACCAAAAACACAAACCCGATTAAGTGATTCAATTTCAATTGGGTTTGAAACGTGATGGCCGAAAATGCCACAAAAACAACCAGCGTGATAACCTCTTGAATTACTTTTAATTGCACGAGCGAAAACGCTCCGCCGTTACCCTCAAAACCAATTCGGTTTGCCGGAACTTGGAAACAATATTCGAAAAAGGCAATTAGCCAACTGAAAACGATAACGCCAAAAAGTGGTAGTTTGCTGAACCACGAATTTTCCGCAAGTTTCAAATGGCCATACCACGCGAAGGTCATAAAAATATTGGAGCAAATCAAAAGTCCGATTGTAAGAAGATAATTCATAGCAACAACTTAAAAAAACGGGCATAAAAATAGTGAAAATTTGCTTTCAATATAAGAGTTACCTAATTTTAATTATATTTGTAATTGGTTTTTCACATTTTAAATCAAATACACAAAATGACGATAAAGGAAGCGATTTTAAAAAGCCTTGAGGATATTGGCGGTTTAACGAATTACACTGAAGTAACCCATAATATTATCGACAAAGATTACTATGATTTCAAAGAAGCTAAGACACCAATGGCTACTGTTTCCGCACTACTTGGGGATTTTATTCGGAACGGAGATACAAGAGTAAAAAGAATCAAAGAATCAGGCACTTATTTTTACTATTTAACAAAAAACGAATCTACCATTGGAGTAGAAAAACTATCTGGAGAAAGTGAATCAAAGCCCACAAAAATAGATAAAAAGAAAACTTATGAAGAAAGACGCTTACACAAACTCTTAAACAGTTATTTGAAAAACACAGACATTTATTCCAAAACTATCTTTCACGAATCCTCTAATAGCAAAGATAGTAATCAGATTTGGACACACCCGGATATGGTGGGAATTAAATTTCTGAATTTGCAAACAAAAACCAGCCAAAATTTTCTAAAATCCATAAATAGGATTGACACTTTTAAAATAAGTTCTTATGAAATTAAGAAAGAGATAAATAGCGACAGTGAATTAAAAAAAGCTTATTTTCAAGCGGTTTCAAATTCGAGTTGGGCTAATTATGGTTATTTGGTCGCTTTTGAGTTTAGTGATAGTTTGTATGATGAAATGAATAGGTTAAACCAATCTTTCGGAATTGGAATTATTGAATTGGATGCCAATCCTTACAAAAGCAAAATCCTATTTCCAGCCAAGTATAGGGATTTAGAGTTCAAAACTATTGATAAGCTTTGTGTTATAAATAAAGACTTCGAAAAGTTTATAGAATTATCTGAGAAACTATTAACTGCGCAAGAAAGATACTATCAATCAACTGAAAGAGAGTTTAATGAATATTGTGATTCATTTTTCTCTAATGATTCTGAAATAGAATTATATTGCAATGAATTCAGAATTCCTTTTCTGAAAGATTGAGAATTAAGGCAATTAAGCTGTAAAATTATTATAATTGAAAAAGTTTCATCAAATTATCATCTACTTCTTTCAATTTTTCTTCACTTAAAACACCGAGTAATCCCAAAACTATCTTTTTGTCAACAGTCGCAAGCTTTGATAACCTAACAATTGAATCCTTTTTCAATCGATTGCTCAAGGCAGGAGTTAACGCAATATCATTTTTTCCTTTTCGATGTAGTTGAGTAGAAATGAAAGCAATAATTACATCAAGCGAACTGACAGATAAAACTAGAGCCGGCCTAATCTTATCACCCGAAAAATCGGTAAAAGGAAATGATACTAAAACAATATCTCCTTTTTTCATCAGAACACTTCTTTTGCATCCGACAAATTGTATATTTCCTCTTCTTCGTGCAAAAAGTCAAACACTTCCGACTTATCTAAAGTCTGATAAGTAAACGTCCTAATCTCGTCGTTTTCTTGTTTCTGCAAAAGAAATTCTGCAAAATCGGCAACTTCTTCCACATTGTTTTGAGAAAGTTTCGACATGGTTGATACTGCTTTATTTATAATGGTCTCTGTTGTCATTTTTAATTGATTTTTAAATAGATAATCCACAAAAATATAAAATTAATATCTATCTTCCAAACTCAATTTTCTTGGCTAGCTTCACCCCAATTCCCGGCAAATCACTTGCAATAATTTTTCCGTTCTGCAATTTTGCGCCCTCAAAACAATCGTTTCCGATAAGCAGCGCGCCATCCAGATCGGCAAAATGCATTCCGGCATAAAGTTGCGATGCTGCCGAAATGGCACACGATGTTTCCGTCATGCAGCCCATCATCACTTTCATTCCCAACGTTTCAGCGAAATTGCGCATTTTCCAGGCTTCGCGCATTCCGGTGCATTTCATCAATTTTATATTGATTCCCGAAAACACACCTTTTAGTCGCTCAATATCGGCTAATCGCTGAAGCGACTCATCCGCAAAAATCGGGAGCGGACTTTCTTCCGTCAATCGGGCAATATTGTCCAAATCCAATTTCGGCATGGGCTGTTCCACCATCACGATGCCTTTTTCTTTCAACCAATAAATCATATCCAACGCCACGTGTCGATCTTTCCACCCTTGGTTGGCATCTACTGCCAACGGCAAATCCGTTACAGAACGAATGGCTTCAATCATCCGTTTATCGTCAGCACCGCCCACTTTCACTTTCAGAATATTAAAACGCCCGAACGCTTCACGCGTTTTCTCACGCACAACATCGTCGGTATCAATACCAATGGTGAAAGTTGTATCGGGAACATTGGTTTTATCCAAACCATACATTTTGTACCAAGGCGAACCGATGATTTTTCCGGCTAAATCGTGTAAAGCGATATCTATCGCCGCTTTCGCTGCTGTATTGTTAATCGCGATACCGTCCACATATTCCAAAATTTCATCCAGATGTGTGAGATCGGAAAAACCGGACAAATCTATTTTCTTTAGAAACTCGATAACTGAAGCCTGTGTTTCACCCAAATAGGGCGGTAACGAAGCCTCACCGTAACCTTCCAAACCATCGTATTCAATTTTTGTGAGAACAACAGGCGTAGTTTTGCGCGAAAAACCCGAGATGGTAAACGTGTGGTTGAGTTGCAAATCGTAGGGAGTCCAGGAAAGTTTCATGTTGCCGGAAGTTTTTTGTTTAATAATGGAGGTTGCACGTGCCGAAACCAACGGAACAGCGAATGCCGCTGCCGCCATGGCCGATGTTCTGAGAAATTGTCGTCTGTTTTGTTTCATATCGGGTGAAGCGAGTTCTAACTCGCTTTTTTTTCTAACCCGTCAGACCGCTTAAAGCGGTCAGACGGATGTTTATCTATAAAATTCGTTCTCGAAAATCTCTTCAAGACCTTTCGTATTCACTTCGCCTACAATCCGTTTGGTTCGTAAATACCGGTTGGCATTGTATTCATCAAAAAGCGAATCTGCCGGATCGAGACTGCCGACTTGAATATAATCGGAAGCATGAATAAACTTCTTGTCGCCGATATAAATTCCCACGTGCACCACCCGCTCGCGCGGATTTTCGGGCGTTGCTTTTGTACCGAAAAACACCAAGTCGCCTTTTTGAGCATCGCTGAAATCGCCCTTTTCGTCAATCGGTTTTCCGGTTAATACCTGCTGCGATGCATCGCGCGGGAGAATAACTCCGTGAAGAAAATAAACTAATTTGGTGAATCCGCTGCAATCGAGTCCTTGGGACGAAGTTCCACCCCAAACGTACGGAACTCCCATAAATTGCTTGGAAGTCTTTACGATACTCTCTTGCGTAAACTTTATATCTTTCAACCACTTATTTAACTCTTTGGCATCAGATTTCAGTATATACGCTTCACGTCCATCGGGATAGGTTACCTGATAAAACTTTCCTTTCGTTCCATTTAATACCAGCATATCGCCAATAAGCAAATTGGAAACCGTTTGCGATTTCACATCCGCTTTTTCGTAAGAAAGTGCATACAAACTCGTTACTACAACCTTTGGTTTTTTGTTGTAATCACGCAGTTCGGATTCGGTCATCGTTTTTATGGCTCCTGAAACCCATCCGATATATCCTTCGGGAGTTTGTACCCGTCGCCAGCCGACTTTTTTATCCAATAATCTCACCGGCATCCCCAACAAAACTTCCGATACTGTTTCACTACCATACGAATTGCTTGCGTGAAGTTTTTCCACCGAATTATAGATCACTCCCCATTTTTTCTCACCGATAATCTCATCGGGTAATAAACGGATGTTGCTCTTCACATTTCTCGTAATCTGTTTTAACAGTTCATTATAAGCGTCGGAATGAGAAGTTTCACCTTCCAAAACAATTGCATCGTTTTGCAACGACGACTTAATATCAAAAACAACCACTCGCCTATCGGGAGCATATTTTTCCTGAACCGCCTGTATAATGCGATCTACATCATTGTTCTGAGCCATAGAGCATAACGTTGAAAATATCCATAAAAGGAATAAAAAAGTTACTTTTCTCATACTTTGTCGGATAGTAAGTATCATAAAATAATAGAGAGCGAAATTACGACTTTTATTTCAAAATTGAGGAAGGAATACAGGAAATTAAGATAAAATGCAGAAATTCATTATCTTTGGTCTAAAAAATGAGGAGACGAATGTATGAAGCCAAAAACAAAACATCCCCTATTTCTTATTGTAATCGCCTTTTGCTGCACTGTTTCCATCACCTGCGCATCGAATAATAAGTACAAACAACCAAAAAAATCCGATATCACTATGCAAGACAGCCTTAAAGAAGCCCAAAAACTCGCCCAAAGTTTGAAAAGAAAAGGCATTTCCGATGAGCGGGTTTTAACTGCTATTGCCAATGTTCCCAGACACGAATTTATCGACAAAAGTTTGCGGGAACATGCCTATATCGATCGGCCGTTACCGATTGGAAAAGACCAAACTATTTCCCAACCGTTCACGGTGGCTTATCAAAGTGAATTATTGCAGCTGAAGCCGAGTGAAAAAGTGCTGGAGATCGGCACCGGAAGCGGATATCAAGCAGCTGTTCTTTGCGAAATGGGTGTCGATGTTTACAGCATAGAACGATTTCAGGAGCTACACCTGACAGCTAAAGAAACACTGAATAAATTAGGATATCACCCAAACCTGTTTTTCGGCGATGGCTACGAAGGGCTTCCCGATCACGCACCTTTCGATAAAATTCTAATTACTGCGGCTCCCAAAGAAATTCCGCAAAAGCTGAAACAACAACTGAAAATCGGCGGATGGATGGTGCTTCCGCTGGGTGGCAGTCAAGGACAAAAAATGACCGTAGTAAAACGCGTTAGCAAAGATAAATTTACAGAATCGGTGCATGGCGATTTTATTTTTGTACCGATGAAAGAAGGAACGGCAGAATAATCTTATCAACGAACCATCTGACCGCTCAAAGCGGTCTGATGGATAATCATTTACAAAACACAACCAAAATTTATAATTGATTTTTGCTTCTTTTCAGCCCGAAAAGGACTATTTTTGCAGCTTCATTTCTAAATTTTAATAAACAAATGAACCAAAAAAATCAATTATTCAACAAAAAAGCGTTCCGGTTTAAGCGCTTCGCTCGAAAATCGTACAGCGTTTTCAACAGTTTCCACAAAACGATCACCATTGGTGTGCTATCGGGTTGTGCATTAGTGAGCGCTCACGCAACATCGGTAAATCCGGTAGAAAATGTAATTATCCAAACAAAATCGGACACCATTCCCGAAAAAGAGCTGGATGAAGTGGTGGTTACCGCTTCAAAAGCTCAACTGCCGCTAAGTATGGCAGCAAAGCTGGTAACTGTAATAACGAGTAAAGAAATTGAGCGGGCGCCCGTCCAAAGCGTAGAAGACCTGCTGACACACTTCTCGGGTGTAGATGTTCTCCAACGCGGACCGCACGGTGTTCAGGCTGATATCACACTTCGCGGCGGATCTTTCGACCAAACAGCCATTCTTCTCAACGGAATTAACCTTACCAATCCCCAAACCGGACACTACAGTTTCGACATCCCCATTAATCTTTCCGATATTGAACGCATAGAAATCGTGCAAGGCCCGTCATCGCTCGTTTATGGCGCGGGAGCGTTTGCCGGAGGCATCAATATTATTACAAAAAAAGATACGGAAAGTAATCTTTACGCAAAATTGGAAGGCGGTATGCATGCTCTTTTCGGGGTGGAAGCGCGCGGAGCCTACAAAACAAAATCGGCTGTGCATCAACTATCGGCAGGTTATCGGCGAAGCGACGGATATATCCGAAACAGCGATTACAATATGCTGAATTTGCTGTGGCAGAGCCGTTTCGATATAGAAAGTGCCAATATCGATTTCATTGCCGGATATAACGATAAAAACTACGGCGCCAATACTTTCTACACCGCTGCTTATCCCAACCAGTACGATGATACGGAGTCCATTTTCATGTCGATAAAAGGCGAAACATCCGGCAAACTGAAATTTATTCCGCAAATATACTGGAACCGCCATTTCGATGTATTTCAACTTATCCGCGAAGGGACACCCAATGTACCCAGTTGGTACAAAGATCACAACTATCACCAAAGCGACGTTTTCGGGATGAATCTGAATATGCAGTACGCTTCGCGATTGGGAATTACAAGTTTTGGCGGAGAATTTCGTAACGAATCCATTTTGAGCAGTGTTTTGGGGAAACCGCTCACGGCAGCCATCGGAAAATATACGAAATCGGATAGCCGGAGCAACATCAGTTATTTCTTGGAACACAATTTTATCATTGAAAATCTGACATTTTCACTGGGCGGATTGCTCAACCACAACACGGCAATTCCAAATAAATTTACTTTTTATCCGGCTGTCAATACTTCATACAGATTTGGTGAGCAATTTAGCGTGTACGCTTCGTGGAACAAAGCCACCCGAATGCCAACTTTTACCGATTTGTACTACACCACAAAAACGCATACTGGCAACACCAATCTTGAAGCCGAATTATCGGAAGCTTTTGAAGCGGGGCTGAAATTCAATAATCCGGTTGTGCGTGCTTATCTTACAGCTTTCTATATGAAGGGACGTAATATAATCGACTGGGTGAAACCCAGCGCCGATGCGCTTTGGGAATCCCGTAACCACACAAAGATCGATAAAAAAGGATTTGAAACAGGCATTTCATTCAATCTACAAAACTGGTTGGGAAATGCACAACCGTTTCAGGTGTTTAGTGTCGGATATATGAATCTTCATCAAAGCTTGGTTGAGTCGGAACTTATTTCAAACTACACACTCAATCACCTGAAACATAAATTCACGGCATCACTTCATCACCGGATTATTCCCAACCTTACGTTATCGTGGAATTTCCGCTGGCAGGACCGTGCCGGATCTTATGTGCAATACGTTGATTTAAAGCCCGGCGAGAGAGTAGATTATAAACCTTTCGCGGTTGTGGATGTAAAAGCCAATTATCGCATCCAAAACTGGAACATTTTTGCCAATGCAAACAATATTTTCAATACAACACATTTGGATTTAGGCAATCTACCACAACCGGGGTTTTGGTTGATGGGAGGGGTGAGTTATTTGATTTCGGATTGACGATTTACGATTTCGGAATTACG
>JAUNUM010000156.1 GCA_030538215.1 Bacteroidia bacterium | reverse complement strand
AAAAAGTTATTGAAATTATTTGATATCGATTTTGGGTGACCCAGCGAGGAAAACAAGAGTGAATATAGGTTAAATTTGGAGTCATATTGCTGATAATAAGCAATAAAAGTTTATAATCATTCTAAATAGTAGCAAAGTTTAGTTAGGTAAATTCACGTATAAATACCAGAAATTTTGACTGCGTAATAAATTACTTCATTTTTTCATCCAAAAAATCGGCAAAGTTATCACGTTGCGCAATACCTATTTTTCTTCGCATCTCACTTCGCCGGGTTTGTATGGTATTTGGAGTTTGATTTAAAATAAGAGCTATCTCTTTTATCCTGAAACCCACATACGTGAGAATACATATCCGGAATTCATTTTCCGTAAATTCAGGAAAACTTTTTTTTATTTTGTCCGCATAATCCGGGCGAGCATTGTTAAAGGCATTAAACATGGCATCCCACTGCTCCTCTATATTGGAGGCGCCATATACAATGTGATTAAACTGACCCAGCAATACGTCCGACATCTTAAAACTATTTTTTTTGTTGGTTAGTTCATTTAATGCCATTACTTTTTTTGCCACATCAAAGCGCCATAAAAGTTCTTTACGCAAATCAACGTTTTTTTGTTCTACCATTGCCTCCAAATCGCGATTCATTTCGCGAATGGTGTTCAAATTTTCTTTTATGACGGAATTTTGCTTCCTTTTTGTCTGGATATATGCAACAAACAACGCTCCTCCCACTATAGAGAAGAGCAACAAACCAATTATCCATCTATGCCGGTTTATCAAGTCCTGGGCATGTTTATTTTGCAGTAATTCAAAATCGTATTTTTGCTGTACTTCGTAAACGGATTGTTCCAACTGTTTTTGAGTGATCTTTTCTATCAGAAGGGTTCGTTTTTGTTGATAATTGAATGCCGAAACAAAGTCTTTATTCGTCATAGCCTCTTCGCCCAAAAAGCTATAGCCACTTGCTTTAAGGTAAGGGTCATCAATGCTATTTAGATGTCGGATTAGTTTATTTCTATAAAAAGTAAGAGAATCCGATTGATTCGTTAGCGAGTAAAGCTCGGCAAAATTTAAATAATAGCGGGACAATTCTGTCGAATCCGTATTTAAAAGGAATGATTGCATCAAGTAGTCCTTTGCCGATTTATACTTGCCCACTTCCCGATAAGCCACACTTAGGTTTTGAGCTAACAAACTTTGCAGCTGCGTGTTACTTGCCGATTTAGCCAAATCCAATCCTTTATGGAAAGCAGCAAAAGAATGGTCTTGTTCTTCCAACAACATATGCACTCTTCCAATAGCAGACAAACATTTGGTCTGCTTTTCCTGAGGATGAATGGGTGATTGGCGGAAAAATTCTTCAGCTATTTGGTATTGTTGCAACGCTTGCCGATGCAAACCCTGCTCACTAAACAAATTGCCAATATTGTATTGCACCAATCCCTTTAAGTCCACATCGGTTGTTTTATCGGCATAATGTTCAGCGCTCTTGTAATGCTGCATAGCCCATTCAGTATCTCGCCTCTCGCGATATACACATCCGCTGTAAAAATAAGCCAACGCGATTTGTTTCGGGTTTTTATTTTGTTTTGTAAAGTAATCTCTTGCCGCAAAAATCAACGTATCTTCCGCTATAGGGCAAAAGTTTTTATACCGTGCCTGCACCCGGATTATATGATATTGCATGTACTCTTTTTTTCGCAAACTTTTTTCGGGATAAGAAATAGAATCGATAAGCAATATGGCACTATCGGGACAGCACTCTATCAATCCCCCGGCCTGCTGTAACAAAAGCGGAGCTTCGGGCTGCGGATTGCATGCCACCGGCAACAGTAGGCAGAAAACGATGCAAAGAATATGGACAACAACACGCATGTTTTTCTTTTTAGGCGTTAATACATCCACAAAGATACAATTTCCCCCGAAATATACCTCAGAGTCTCACACCTAGTTTTTGCAGTTGTCTTTCCAAACCCACTCCTACCGTATAGTGAATAGTCTGAAATCCCAGTTTATTTGCCGTATCAATATTTGCGGCATTATCATCGATAAACAATGTGTCTTCGGGATTTAAATTATACCTGTTCAACAAAACATAGTACAGTTTCGGGTCGGGCTTTACCAGCTTCTCGTCGCCCGAGACAACAATTCCTTTTAGGAATTTAAAAAACTCATACCGTGCCATAGCCACAGGAATAGTTTCGGCCGACCAGTTAGTAAGCCCATATGTATTGTATTTTTCGCTTAACGGTTTTATCAATCGGGTGTTTTCCATAATTTCACCACCCAGCATTTCGTCCCAACGGCCGTAATACATGGCAATTTCATCTCTGTATTCGGGAAATTCTTGTTGTTTTTCGGCTGTAGCAAGCGCCACAGGACGGCCGGCATCTTGCAGCACATTCCATTTATAGGTACAAACATTATTCAGGAAATACTCCATTTCGGCTTTATCTTCAAAAACTTTTTCGTATAGATATTCCGGATTCCAATCGATTAACACTCCGCCAAAATCAAAAACGATATTCTTAATTTGTTTCATTGAAATTTTATTTTAATTGTGATTATAGACAAAAATCTGTTGTGAATAAATGCCAAACACAAATTAGTTTATAGTATTCATAAATAAATCGACACGATTTATTTC
>JAUNUM010000155.1 GCA_030538215.1 Bacteroidia bacterium | reverse complement strand
AGATAAATGACCCGAAACTGGCGTTTTATGTATTCCAAAAGCAGAGCGAGGGAGAGTTAGATGTAAGGAAAGCCTTTGTATCCGGACGTGATAACGGCATCGCTCCCAATGGGAAAGTCATTAGAAGTTTCCGAGCTATCAATGCCGGGCATAAAATTATACACATTATAAAAAAAGACAGTTATTATATAGAGGGTTTCAGTATTTATGACGAAAACAACCATGAAGCCGAAACCTACGTATGGAACAACGAGAAAAAAGACTATTTCAACGGCAATTTGTCTTTGTCGGAATCCAAAACCTTAGAAGTAACATACAACACCTCAAGTGAGTCGGTAACGGCGGTAATTTACAGGTATTATGGCGATAACTGTATTTATGATTATGCCGAGATTCAGTACCAACCTGTAACAGGAATTATCCAAAAACTCACAGAATCAGCTTGGAAAACAACATTCCTTTTCAATGCTCCCGAATCTTGTAGGAATACTTTCGTAAAAGATGCCATACAAAGAATTTTAGAGAAAGATAGAACTGGCTGTGCTTACGATGAGGTGCAAAAAGATGTGACTACCCTCAAAAACAGCCAAAATCTAAAAGAGCCCTTGCAGGTTGTAAATATCGTAAACAATGCCTGTTTGTCGGCACTCCGCAATCTGAATTACGAAGAAATAATCGCTTTTTTCAATGTGGCTGCTTCGCAGGAAAGTATCAAAGAGGAATCGGAACTTGCTCTTTTGCGCCTGATGAATGCCCTCAACGAAAAAGACTACTCCCTCTTCTATCAACAGCTCGAAGCTGATGGGAACAAGCTCATCAAACATTTGGTAAATCAAATGCACGATGCGTCCGCTTATTTTTGGACAGACAAAAAGAACTACACCAATTTCATGGGAGCATTGGCAACCATGTTCAATACAGACAAAGGAGCATCCATCAAAAACCGACTTCCGGCAAATGACGATGATTACGTGGGCAGAGTGATTAATCTTTCCCCCACAATATATCAAAAAAGTACGGATGTTTTTCAAGTAACATTTTCCGATAGAAGAAACAAAGCGAAATATAATGACGATACCGGAGCGGTATCACTTATAGAAGTCTATACTACCACAACTTATACAATGGGTGAACGGAATGCAGATGTGGATACCAAGCGCAAGGAAGATGAAATTGTCATAGGCGAGCTTTCACCCCTTACACCGGTATTTCTTGTGCTGGACAATACCCCTCTGCCTTTGGTGCAAACGGCACTTGATGGGGCAACCCGTCTGGGCAACAACGTGTATGTGGTTCCGGCGGTTTTTCTGAAATACAATGCCGACAAAATACGCAACGATTACATAGAAAAGGGCATCTACATAACTCTTGACTTAGCCACCATTTACGCAAGCGGAGGCGTAGCACTGGCAACTAAAGTTACGTGGGTGCGCCGAGCATGGGCAATGGCGGAAGTGGCTGGGGCAGTGGGTAGTATTGGGGTAAATACCCAAACGATAAACCCTAACAGTGATTTGGGTAAAGCAGTGAATGCTTATAATTTGGGTATGGGTATTATAGGTGTTAAGAATTTGGCTGTTGGAGGTTACAAGTTTGTTAGCAATTTACCACAAGCGACCAAAACTTTATTACAAGAGAATAAAGGATTGAGAAATCTTTTATTATCTCAATATTTAGATTACAGAATTGCGATTACCAAATTACAGAATTCTGATGAATATGCTAATTTAACAAATGAAGTAAGGCAGCAAATAATAGCTGAGAAAAAGGTGTTTTCAGAGCTTGCAGATGCAAAAAACACAGCTAAATGGGGTGCGGCTGATGAAATATTTATAAATGGAAAAACCAAAGATGACATCCTAAATATTGAAAAAGGTAAACGTCCTTTGCCAGAAACTTATTTAAGTTCAAATTATATTCAGCAACATTTGAGTACTATAGAAGGAGATGGAATAGTTTCAAGAATAGTATTAAAAAATTCATACGAAAAATTTGGCATTGGGAAGCCTGATAAATGGAAATCAGAATTCATATTATCTAAAAAAGATGCTGATATTTTATTGAGTAAAGATTTAGACTTTATTTCACAATCTTTAGGAGTTCCTAAAGATCAATTAGATGGTGGTCTTATTCGTATTGATTTTAAAACATCATCTAAATTTAAAATTCATATTCCATCTGGAAATGAATATGGTACTAATTCTTTATGGCTACCTGGTGGAAAATTACCAAATGGAAATTTAGAGGCAGTCATTTATACCGATGGTATGGTTAAGGATATTGATTATATAGTTATTGACACTAAAACAGGTAATAAATTATGAGTAATATTAGTAAAATATATCAAAAAAAATGGAACTTTGAAGTTTATGCAGTCGATAAGGAATTGGTAATCACTGTGATTTTTTTTGGTGTTATTGATTATTATAGAAGTTTTTATTTAGAAAGTAATAAAATTCCAAAAGATTTAGATGATTTAGAATCTTTAGCGGAGGATATTAGAAAGAATTATAATTTATATAAATATAGAGAAATTATACCCGCTATTTGGCAATGAGGTAATGTATCAAAAGTGTTGGTGTTGCTCCAAATCCTTTAAAACAGGGCATTATAAAAAATAATAACTCAACCACTATGGATTGAAAATCCATAGGTTGGATTTCGACTATAAGTC
>JAUNUM010000042.1 GCA_030538215.1 Bacteroidia bacterium | reverse complement strand
CAAAAACAAGTTTTTGTTTATTAGCACTGCTGACAATAATATAAAGTAATTGAGATGATGTACTTATAAGCAAATGTCCGCGGGAAACAAAAGTTATTTTTCCGACTTACTTTCGGAGTTTTCGGGTTTCACTTCTTCTACCTCCATTTTTATTTTGGCAAAAGCGGCTTTTAACTTTTCGGGCGACGTTCTGTCTTTCCGATAAGTAACCTTTACCAATCTGTTTGGCTGGTCGAAATCCAATCCTGTAACACCTTTTTCAAAAGCGATGTTGTTGTTGATTTTCTTGACACAATGGTTGCAAAGGTCTTCATTGGTGACAACAAACTCAACTGTTTCCTGATTCTTTTTTGGCTTTTGTTTTTTTGCTTCTTGAGCGAAAGCCACACTCGAAATGCTTACGAAAGCAATTAAAATTAAAACGATCTTTCTCATTTTTCTTACATGTTTAAAATTTGGTATTTATCTAATATATAAGAGACTGTTTTGAATCCGTCAGAGGTCGGACATATCCGTCAAAAGTCGGACAAGTTTTTACAAATCTTATTTATTCTTATTTTTCTGATTCTTTCAGACTGTTTTTTGCTCTTTTTCGCGTCATTGTAAAGACGCAATGCATTGCGTCTCTACCTTCAGCTCGCTATATAATTCGAAATGAAAGCCCAAATCTATCAAAAAACCTATCCCTAAATCCCTTTCCAAAAGAAAGGGACTTGTGGCTGCAGGTGATGACTCTTAGTCCGGAATTCTTCCCCTTTGGGGAAGTTAGATGGGGTAACATTGTCTAAAAAAATCAAAACAGTTTCTAAAAAAATCTTAAAATCTATATCTCAAACCAACAATTGGTTAGATACGATTAATCTATAATCTGGGAATGCTAAACCTTAGCCCCGCATAAATTTTTCGTCCGTGCACAGGTCCCCAAACCATGGTAGCGTCAAAATTTTCGCTTCGTGGATTAGCCACATCAATAATGGGATTTTGTTGTCGGAAATCGAACAGATTTTCTGCACCCAAATAGATGGAGAAATTTCTGAAAAACTTGGTTATCTGTGCATTTACCACCGTAAAGGGTTCAAAGCGTTCTTTCCATAGTGGGTTTATGGCATCGGGCGTGGGCATTCGTCCGCCACCGTTGAATTGTCCGGTCAAATCAAACTGCCACTTACGCAACGGTGTCTGATATGAAGCGGTAATCAGACCTTTATAATCGTTCATCAACGGTTTGGATAGGAATCGAACTTCTCCCGTTTTTGGGTTTTTATAATCAGACATCGAGCGCGTGTATCGATATGCGGTTGTGAACGTAAATCCTTCAAAAAACGGATAGCTCACCTCTATTTGGGCACTATTTGAGTACGATTTTCCACCATCGAGGTTGTAAAAACTAATTCCGTGCGGGTCGCTATCCATATCCACAACTACCTGATTGATAAATCGAGTGTGATAATATTCGCCTATAATTGTTAATTCTTTATCAGCAATGGGAATGTAAACTGTTGCGTTCATGCCTGTGTTCCATGCTTCTTCCTGTTTTAGGTTGTCGGCTATATCTATTTTTCGCGAACTGGCCAGCAAAAAGTTGTTTTCGGCAAGTACGTTGGCTGTTCGAAATCCTTTGCCAATGGAACCACGCAAATGCAACCATTCCGTGGGGTTGTATTTTAGGTGAAGTCTTGGTGTGGTGAAAAAACCGTAAAGCGTGCTGTAATCGGCTCTAAGACCAACGAGTGCAATGAATTTATCGTTCAGATTAAACGTATATTGAGCGTATGCACCCGGTACCGCTTCATGCCTGTTGGTTATTGTTTTTAATAACGATTCGTTAAACTCGTCGTAATTTAAACTTACACCGGTACTCAAGTTATGCATTTTAGAAAAGTCTTTTTCATATAGAAGACTCAAGTAGAGGTTTTTCTGAACAACATCGTAATTTGTTTTGTCATACATCGATTTCTGATCGTGAAACGATGCTGATCCAATCATAGCAATACTTTCCGTTAATTCATCGGCCCTTAAAACATAGGCTTGTTTGGTGTAAATCTCGCCACGATTGGTTTTTAGCGAAATCTTATACGGATCAACAATATTGCTGTGACGCGTATCCTGTCCACTTTCGCGACTCTCATTAATGTACTTAAAACCGTATTGAGCCAAGTATTTTCCCGATTCGTAATTCCATCGGTTCATCGCATTAAACTGTTTTAGACGAGGATAATCCAAAAAGCCGTCTTTATTCACATCGTGCGATTCTGTATCGTTGGAATAGTGGAGAAATAGTCCGCTTTTTAATTTATCATTCAGATGAAAACCGGCATCGGCATTCACTTCCATTCGCATAGCATCGCTGGCAAAAACGTTAATCGAAAGTTTATCCATGGCATCCGGCTTTTTATATTCCACGTTAATTTGTCCGGCAAGCGCTTCGTAACCGTTTTTTACCGATGAAGTTCCTTTCGAAATATAAACACCGTCCATCCATGCGCCGGGAACATAATCCATGCCAAAAGGCGAAGATACGCCACGAAAGTTAGGATAGTTTTCGGTAAGCATTTGCACATAAGTTCCTGCTAATCCGAGTAGTTTGACTTGTTTGGCGCCCGTTGCAGCATCGCTGTAAGCAACATCTACGGAGGGATTAGTCTCGAAACTTTCGCCCAAGTTACAACATGCCGCACGACAAATTTCGGCATACGTTATTTTCTGTGTCTGCACAAGCGCTGTGCGTTGTGTAACCGTTCCGGTCGCGCGTTTGCTTATAACTACTTCGTCAAGTATTTTGTTATCTTCTTTCAGGTTTACTTTTAGCTCCTCTGATGCGTTGTCGATATGCAACGACTGAGTTTCATAGCCCGTGTAGGCTATAATAAGATGTTCGTGACTTTTAGACATTTCTATTTCAAAAAAGCCTTCGAAATTGGTAACAGTGCCTTTTTTCGATTTTTCCCAATATACGTGCGCACCAATCACGGGTTGTTGTTTTTCGTCGAAAACGTAACCACTAATTTTTTCGGCGCCAAATGCCGATGCAGTTACAAAAAATACAAGTAAAATGATGATATTTCTTTTCATATAGTTCTTATAATTTGATAGATAAATAGATTTTACTCTTCGGATAGGGAAGAGCACAACAATTCAATCCACTTCTTGCGAAAGAGTGAGAAACAGATTTTTATCTACTAAATTATAAGTGTAGTAAGCAGAGAGAAGTAGTCGTCTTTGCTTAAGTCGGGTGGTTTTTGTGTTCGTCTGTTTATAAGAGGCGGTTCAACTAAATTTTCGGAAATACCTAAATCGGCATTGGGTGTCGATAAAAAAATGAAGTCGCCTAAATATAAAAAGTGAGGTTGTAGTTGTAATTGGTTTTTTGTTACCGATTGCCAGTCGAAAAAGATTCTGTTAATACCACAAGCATCGTGATTCACAGCTATATGTTCGTCACATTTATGCTCATCGATGTGGGTGATGAATCCGCCAAGATGGTGATGTTCGTGTATTTCACAACACTTGTGATCAATAACGGCATTTACGCCTTCCGAACGGCAGTCGTTGCAACAGAAAAAATAGATATTCACCCCCGAACCGCCGTAAGCGATAACTCCGGCAAGCAATAAAGCTATGAGTGTGAATAGTTTCTTTTTCATAATGAGCAAAGATAGTATAGAGAAATTATAATGAGAGGGTATTGTGTGTTAAAAATAAATAAATCTTTATCAGGGCGAGGTTGCTATCGAACCTGACTTCAAGTAGTTTCGAAAAGAACTTTGATACGTTTTGCAATAAACTTCACTACCTTCTCTAATACTTTTACGCGACTTTTAAAGTTCCTCTTGATCGATTTTCGAAGGGTATCATTACGTTATATAAATATCCGAAGGGTGATTCGCAACCTCCCTTCGGGTATTTTGGGATCTAACAATAACTTGTTTGCAACCTATCTTGTCCACGTTGCACAAGCGTTTTGAATATAGTTCGAAACGTGGTGAAAGGTGATTTGGAAGCAAGTATCTTTTAACTCATACATTATTTTTTAATTATTTTCTGTGTATATACCTCTCCGTCTTTGATAAGGCGAACAATGTAGATACCTGCTGGCAAGTGCGATACGGAAATCTGATACTCTTTCGAATCTGTTTTAAACGTGTCCAGCAAACTTGTGGCGTTCCACAGTTGTATTTCGTAAACGCCCGATGGTGTAGCACTCTTTACACTTCGGTCGGAAATAGTTTCCTCCTCATCGTTTATTTTTAGGGTGACGAGGTCGGAGGATTGGATGAGGGAGAAGTAGGGACGCGGATGAGTCCCGTGTGAATTACGAAAAAGGACACTTCTTGTTATTTCAATGTTACGAGGAAGCATATCCGTTTTTAAAGGGTTGAAAATAATTCTCACAAGAACAAGCTTATTCACAAGTTTATTTGCAACATGAAAAGGTAGCTTTCTTAAGTCAAAAGAACCACTGATATTAACCATTTCCCCCTTCATTGTATAGTTTCGTCTGGAGCCCATTAGCATGTTGTTTATAGAATAAAGATAAGATCCCGGAACACATCCGTTGTTGAAATCATTGTGTCGAATTGTTACATATCCCATACTCATATTAGCCGGCAAATAATAAGAAAGAGCGATGCCTACATTCGGTTTTCTTGTCATGGTCGTAATTTCTTTCGATAAAGGGATAATCACCCCATCAGACAGTGTTACTTTTGCTTCTATGGTAATGGGGCGTCCATATACAACTTCATTCCACGGTTTTATTTTTGAAACAAGCCCTGTGGATGAAATACCAAATCCTTTACTTTCCCCCGAAACCATTTTCCATTGCACAGTTGCACCCGTGGGCAAACCCTCCACTTCGTATTGCTCTTGGTCGCAAAAGTGGTCGGGACCGGAGATTTCTATATTTGATTGGTTGTAGTAATTCCCCTCTAATTGCTTTATCAGCCATGTTACGTTTTCCGCCGTAAGGGAAACATGATCTTGGTTATAAAGTGGAATATAATAATTATCGAAAGGAATTTCACCAGTTTTTACTAAGTCTCTATTATTTATAGGTGTGTCCCATTTAAAATTCGCATTTTTAAAACCAAGAGCACTTATGGTGGGGATAAAGCAGTGATTGTATAACATACTCCAATATTGATCCCATACGTCAGCATCATTTAAAGCCTCTGCAAAGGGATATCTCACTTCTGCCTGTGCATTAAATAATCCTCCCGGCATAATATCCATAGAACCACGAGGGTTACTATTGGTAACAGGCTCTTCATGTGTAACAGAACTTACGTTTAAAAATCCTTTAGAGGTTATCTTTCCCTTAAAATAGGTATTACTTGAGCCGGTTTCGGGCATAAATCTATTTTTTATTTCTGCAACATGTAGGTTAAAAATAAACCTTTTATAGGCATCTAAAGACAAAAACAAATCGGAGGCCTTATGCGTAGACGTGCCATTTCCATCTCCGTTTACAAGGCAAATTTTTCTCACTTTCATAGGCCAACCATTGGAGCCGGAGATGCCATTTGACTTCAGATTGGCATAAAACTTCAAGAAGTAAGAGCCTGTGCCATTTCTCCCACTGGTTGTTTGACTTGCAGAGCCAGAAGGGCTCAACTGTTCGATCAACATTTGTTGCGCGGCAACAGAGTGTAATTGATTTTCATAAGCTTCTTTTGCCGCTTGTTGTCCACCGGTATATCCAAAGAAATACAAATCTTTTTGCAATGCCAGCGGAATGTTTGCTCCTAAGTGAGGACTGTCAAAGCTTACTCAGAGGCGAGTGTTATGGTTTATGCTCATCTTCTCCATATAGGCCAGCGCATAACGGCTTATCAGCCCGCCCATGCTGGGACCAACGACCACTAATTTTTCCGTGCTGCCATTGCGCCTCAATTCGGCATTCAAGTCCTGTATAAGTTTTACCAATAGATAGGCATTGCGCTCGATATAATCGGAACCACCGTCGCGACGTTGACCATTGATAAGAGGAATATAGATATCTCCATTTCGCCTTTTTTCAACATCAGTACTCCCGGTCATAGGAAAATTCAAAATTACGACATCATACCCTTTTAATCGTAGCTCATCTCCCAATTTCCACATTTTGTTACCATACAGCAGCAGTGTGTCATAAATGGCTGCATAGTTTCTCTTATCTAATGGATCAAAACCATCTAAAATTACAATCGGTTTTTTCAATATCCGTTCGCTTTGGGAGTCATCGCTATTTTTAAAATGGTAGTAAATATGGTAATCGGCATGGCTGATGGTTGCCGTTACCTCATTATATCCCTTAAAAGGTATGGTTGATGTCAGCAGCCTGTCTTCAGGCTCACTGCTTGTGGCGCTTGTGCTTCGGGTTTGCGAGGCAGGTGGCAACACGTTTATATCCTGATGAGTTGTATAGCTCCCCTTAGTTGTATTAACAGTTATTTTAAGCGCATTCTTCCCTGCAAAAACAAAAGTTACAGAACTTGTACCGTTAGCCGCCACCGTGTATATTTGTCCATTGGTTAGGTTTTGCACCGCATATCCGGTAACTGGCTCATCGGGCAGATTCTGCAGCAGAAATGTTGAGCCCGCCACCAGTTGATAAGTCTTTCCGGCAACAACGTCCTTCGTTGCCAAAACCGCTATATGAACTTTTTTGGAAATATACGGCGAAGCACCGCCTGCGTCAATCAACTGATCATTTTCTATGCGTATTCTTCCGTCTTGCAAAGCCAAGCTATCCACATATCCAAACCCAAAGTTGATAGACACCAGCGGTATTTGGTTGGTACTTAGCGAAACGGCTATTTGCTGTTTCAAGTTATCGAGCGTGTTTGTGGGCGTTGCTTTACTGTTCTCCAAATCCCACCATGCTTGTTTAATATGTTCCACGCTGGTTCTATTTCCGCTATTCCATTCGGGTAACATGGCTCATCCAACTACCATGTTATACAGTGTGTTATAAGGAATGCGGCTCGTATTGAGTTGCTGCATGGTTCCGGCAATGGCTTGCGAGTAGCTCTGACCGGGCTGTAAATTCAATTGAATTTGCGGTGATGTTTGAGCATAACCTATCCCCACCCAAAGAATGCTCAAAATTAAGATGCTAACTATTTTTACTTTCATATTTACTTGTTTTTTAGTGTTATTTTTTTATATGAATATCCGTATATATGTCTAAAGCGCTGTTTTGAAAAATATTCACGCAGATAATCGCAAATTTTAGCATAAATTTATGCAGAAAAGGAAAAATAGACTGATTTTCTGCGTTTATCAGCGAAACAAATCAGCGTAAATCAGCGTGAAAATAGGTATGGGTAAATATGCGATCATTCATTTTTTTTATATCAAAACGACCTTCGGTAATATACCATATTTCTCCGTCACTAAATTGTATATCCATTTGAAATATTCCGGAAATAATATAATTATCAATTCTTGTAATTATTACTTTAGAGTCTGACCCCTCTATAGGACGTCCATTATAAAGTTTTATTTGTTCTTTATATATTCCGGAACGTTTTTCTTTACAATTAAATTTAATGGATATATTGTTGTCCGGATTTTTAGTTAGTGCATTAATTGTTATTTCATCTCCGTATATTTGATAATAAACCCCTTCTGAGCTTAAGAAGCCTTTTGGATTCCAAGGTCCACTACACTTATACACCACTCCATTAATTTTGCATCCAAAGGTGTTTGCACCCACTTGTGTGGCAGGAGGCAATTCGTTCGCAGTATCTTTCTCGCACCCCATTCCTCCAATCAAGAACAGTGCGATGGTTAGTAATAAAATTAATTTAGTATTCATATTTTGTATGTATTAAAATTGTTTATCAATAGATTGTCGTTGCAGTTTTAAACTGCTGGTGTTTTGGGCACGAAGCCTGTCCGGCTTTTGGCGGATTGCAAACTCGCACCGATGAGAATTATCTTTTTCATCATTTCGAAAGTTTATAAAGTAAATAATAGTGTTTGTTGTCGTAGAAAAACTTTAGGGTATTGCCGTCTCTTTCGTAAGATTCAAGTTTTTTTATCACTTGATAAAACAGAGTCGCATCGCCATTGTGGTCATCTCCTATTTTAGTGTCTATGATAAAAGCAGGAGGAGTCGCTAAATGAACAATCATACTATTGAAAACAGAATGTCCTCATCCTTCTGTTTCAGATATAAATTTAAACCAATAGGCTCCTTCGGGAGTGAGTTTTTTTAGTTGATTCATTTTCACATCCATTATACCTGCCAACTCCCAGCGAGTACCGGTTAGTTTTGTAATTGTGCTATCTTCTTTTTTCTCGCATCCCATTCCTCCAATCAAGAACAGTGCGATTGTTAGTAGTAAAATAGTTTTTGTTTTCATATTTGTGTTTTATTTTTAATATTAATAAAGTTCGGCTCTTTCTTTCCGCTCGCAATCGTAGTCTGCAAGCGGTATCAACAGTGTGGTGGAGTGTTCGGCATTATCATAATATTGTAGTTTGTGTGTAACAATACCGTAAAGATAAAAGAAGTAAACAATTAAACAAAGGAGAAATTGTTAAAAAGGCGAGTTTATAGAGTTTTTAGATTACTAAAAGCAAAACTGTTGGTGTTTTGCACATAAATCCTGTCCGATTGTTGATGGATTGCAAACTATGCGTAAGTGGCGGTTAAATAAGCTTAAACAGGCGCTTTTGTGAGTTTTGTTGTCCAATAAATTTCATTTTCTTTCAAAATAGCTGTGCTATGACCCACAAAATCATTATTTTTGCAGTTCAAAAAAAATAGGAAAAAACGATATAAACTTTTATGATAAAAATTACATTTCCCGATAATTCAGTTCGGGAATACGAAAAAGGGATTACAGGACTACAAATTGCCGAAAGTATCAGTTCGCGCTTGGCACAAGATGTGCTTGCAGCAAGTGTAAACGGCGAAACGTGGGATTTAACCCGTCCCATAAACGAAGATTCTGCCATTAATTTGCTGAAATGGGACGATGCCGAAGGCAAACATGCTTATTGGCACTCATCGGCGCACTTGATGGCTGAAGCACTGCAGGAGCTTTATCCGGGAATAAAATTCGGTATCGGTCCGGCTATCGAAAATGGATTTTACTACGATGTGGATCCCGGTCAGGGCGTTTCCATAAAAGAATCCGATTTCCCCGCCATCGAAAAGAAAATGATGGAACTTATCGCCGCCAAAGAAGATATTCAACGACAAAGCATATCGAAAACTGATGCAGTTAAAATGTTCGCTGAACGCGATGAAAACTACAAAGTAGAACTCATCAACGAACTGGAAGACGGAACCATAACCACATACACGCAGGGAAACTTTACCGATTTGTGCCGTGGTCCGCATTTACCCAATACTTCGTATATAAAATCGGTAAAAGTGTTGAGCGCTGCCGGAGCATATTGGCGTGGCGACGAAAAACGTCCGCAACTAACTCGCCTTTATGGAATTACATTCCCCAAAAAGAAAATGCTGGACGAGTATCTGGAGATGATTGAAGAGGCCAAGAAACGCGATCATCGAAAAATCGGAAAAGAGCTTGAACTTTTTGCCTTTTCGCCAATTGTAGGAGCGGGGCTTCCGTTGTGGCTTCCCAAGGGAACTCAACTTCGCTTGAAGCTGGAAGAATTCTTGAAAAAAATACAACAACAATTCGAATACGAACAGGTTATTACGCCGCATATCGGAGGAAAACAGCTCTACGTAACATCCGGACACTATGCTAAATACGGTAAAGACTCGTTTCAACCGATTCACACGCCCGAAGAGGACGAAGAGTTTTTGCTGAAACCAATGAACTGTCCGCATCACTGCGAAATTTACAAAGCATTTCCACGATCTTATAAAGATCTGCCGCTGCGTTTGGCAGAATTCGGAACCGTGTATCGATATGAGCAAAGCGGTGAACTGCACGGATTAACCCGTGTACGTGGTTTTACGCAAGATGACGCACATATTTTCTGTATGCCCGAGCAGGTAAAAGATGAGTTTTTGAAAGTAATGGATATTATCCTTATTATTTTCAAAGCACTGGATTTTAAAGATTATGAAGCTCAGATTTCGTTACGTGATCCCGAAAACAAAGAAAAATACATCGGCACGGACGATAATTGGGACAAAGCAGAACGTGCCATTATAGAAGCTTGCGAGGAAAAAGGCATGAAAGCGCGCGTGGAACTTGGCGAAGCTGCATTTTATGGTCCAAAACTCGACTTTATGGTAAAAGACGCGCTTGGGCGCCGTTGGCAGCTGGGAACCATTCAAGTGGATTATAATTTGCCCGACAGGTTTGAACTGGAATACACCGGAGCCGATAATCAGAAACATCGTCCCGTGATGATTCACCGTGCACCGTTTGGCTCCATGGAGCGATTTGTTGCTGTGCTTATCGAACATACCGCCGGAAAATTCCCGCTGTGGCTCACTCCCACGCAAGTGGTAATTTTGCCCGTGAGCGAGAAATTTAACGATTACGCTTATTCGGTGGCAAAAACATTGAAAATGCAAGATATTCGTGCCGAAGTGGATGACCGAAACGAAAAAGTGGGAAGAAAAATCCGCGATAATGAACTTAAACGAACTCCATATTTATTGATTGTAGGAGAGAAAGAAGCAGAAAATGAAGAAGTTTCTGTAAGAAAACAAGGTGGAATTGATCAAGGTTCAGAAAAATTAACTACTTTTGCAAACAGAATAAAACAAGAGGTGGAAGAAATGATGGATACATCATTGGCGACTGACTGATAACGATTGGCTATTGTTGGGGAAGAGTGGAGATTCTGCATAATGAGACAGCCAAAAGCTATACTATAACTAAGTACATCGTCTCAATTACTTTATATTATTGTCAGCAGTGCTAATAAACAAAAACTTGTTTTTGCGCTTAATAGTCTAAAACAATATAAACCATTAAGAGGTTAAGAATAAAAAAGATAAGGCTTAATTTTCTTTATTTCTTAATGGTTTCATAAAGAGAATGAAGAAATAAATCGTGTCGATTTATTTATGAATACTATAAACTAATTTGTGCTTGGCACTTATAAGCAATTAATTAACATTATAAAGAAAGGAATAATATTATCCGAAGAATGAGGAGTAACTTTAGAGACACAAGAGAACAACATCGGATCAACGAACGTATCCGTGTGCCCGAAGTCCGCTTGGTAGGCGATAACGTAGAACAGGGGATATATCCCACAAAAGAAGCTTTGCGAATTGCAGAAGAAAAAGAGCTGGACCTTGTGGAAATTTCGCCCACTGCCGTTCCGCCCGTGTGCCGAATAATAGACTACCAGAAATTTCTGTATCAGCAAAAGAAAAAACAAAAAGAGCAGAAAGCAAAAGCTGTGAAGATTGTAGTGAAAGAGATTCGTTTTGGTCCGCAAACCGACGATCATGACTACAACTTCAAACTGAAACATGCCAAAAGTTTTTTAGAAGAAGGCGCAAAAGTGAAAGCCTATGTGTTTTTTAGAGGACGTTCCATTTTGTTTAAGGAACAAGGTGAGGTGCTGCTCCTTCGATTTGCCAATGATCTGGAAGATTACGCTCGGGTAGAGCAATTGCCCGTGTTGGAGGGAAAACGAATGATTATAATGCTCACGCCTAAAAAACAGAATCCTGCCAAAAAAGAACAACGTCCCGAATAATGTAAAACAAAAAAGACGAAAGTTTGTATCGATTTTTCAAAAACAAGTTGTATCTTTGCAAACTTTTTGATTGAAAAAAGGCTCTCGAAGCCTTTTTATTATTGAAATTCATGCAGATTAGAGAATCTGCGCAACATAAACATCAACATCGATATTGCAACATCCACTTTCGGATACGCAATATCGGGTTGATTATCTAAATAAAATTATTTACAAATAAAACAAAGGACAGCAAAATGCCAAAAATGAAGACTAATTCCGGTGCCAAAAAGAGGTTCGCCCTTACCGGAACAGGAAAAATCAAGAGAAAGCATGCGTACAAAAGTCACATCTTAACGAAAAAGACCAAAAAGCAAAAGAGAAATCTAACGCAAACAGGACTTGTTCACAAAGCAGACGAAAACAGCGTAAAACACTTATTGGGATTGAAGTAAACCCCGATGCTTTCTAAGGTAAAGATTTATTAACCGGATGTATGCACCAAAGATTCTCCCCGAGAGAACGCTGACATTCAAAAACAAGTAACATTATGCCAAGATCAGTAAATCATGTTGCATCGCGCAACCGCAGAAAAAAAGTATTAAAATTAACCAGAGGTTATATTGGCGCACGCAAAAACGTGTGGACGGTAGCCAAAAACACGTGGGAAAAAGGGTTAACCTACGCCTATCGTGACCGCAAAAACAAAAAACGCAACTTCCGCGCGCTTTGGATTCAGCGTATCAATGCCGCAGCACGTCAGAACGGAATGTCATATTCACGCTTGATGGGAGCACTGCACAAAAACGATATCGATATCAACCGCAAGGTTCTTGCCGATTTGGCCATGAACCATCCCGAAGCGTTTAAAGCTATTGTGGATAAAGTGAAATAATCAATTTTTAGTTGATAAAATATAGAAGGAGAAGTCGAAATGAGATTTCTCCTTTTTTGTTTATCTTTGTGCAAGAATCAGAATCATAGATAAAACAGATGAAAACATTTTCAATAGAAGAGAAAGAGCGTATCGAAGCCGTAATTCGTTCGTGTAAAGTGTGTTTTGTGGGCATGGCAGACGAAGAAGGTCGTCCGTATGTGTTACCGATGAATTTTGGTTATGAAGACGGTATTATTTATCTCCATTCTGCTCAAGAAGGACGCTCCATTAGAACAATGGAGAAAAATTCGCAAATTTGCGTGACGTTTTGTTCCGAGCCCGAACTTATTCGTCAGCATCCCGAAGTAGCATGCAGTTATCGCATGAAAGCCGGGAGTGTTATTTGTGAAGGGAGGGTGGAATTTGAAGAGGATTTTTCCGAAAAAGAAAAAGCGCTGAACATTATTATGCGTCAGTATATCGATAAAAAATTTACCTACTCGGTTCCGGCAGTAAATAACGTGAAAATATGGAAACTCAAAATGGATACCGTCGGAGCCAAAGAGTTTGGCATTATGAAACCGGGAAGTATTTCGTATAAAGATAGGGCGGAGTTTTGAATAAGGTTTAAACATCGGCAAAAAACATTTGTCTGTAATTTATTGTTGTATAATAAAATAAAAAGCTATGACAGTTGAAGCTCGAAAATTGCACTTCATTGAAGAATTTATCAAACTTACTGATGAAAAAGTTATATCTCAAATGGAAACTTTGCTGCGTGATAAGAAAAAAAAAGAATTTAAAGGTTCTTTAAAACCGATGGGCATAGATGAATTTAAGCAAATGATTGATAAATCAAGAAATGATGTTGAGCAAAAACGTGTAACTACGCAGGAGAGGCTAAAACAAGAAATTCGATCATGGTAGAGCAAATTGAATGGACAGATTTAGCTAAAAATCAACTGAAAAATATTTACGATTACTACTCGTATGTAGCAAGTGGACGCATCGCTAAAAAATTGATAAACAAGATAGTTGAGAGAGTAGATATTCTTATGTTGAATCCGTATGCCGGGCGTATAGAAGATTTATTATCCGATTACACGGAAGAATATCGCTATCTTGTTGTTGATAAATACAAAATTATTTATTGGATTAACGGAAATGTTGCGGTTGTTTCATCTGTTTTCGATTGTCGACAAAATCCAAAAAGAATGTCGGAGCATTTAAAAATCACATTATAAAAAATAAAAATGAAAAAATTAATAGTATTATTTACTGTTTTAGGTCTTGTTTTTTCAGCAATGGCTACAGAACCAAAGGTTAAAAAAACAGTTAAACCCATTACTTTGAACACTTCGGGTTTTATAGAAAAAGTTTTTGACTACAATAATGAATCGGAGTGGAAGTATAAAGGAGACAAACCGGCCATAATCGATTTTTGGGCGGCATGGTGTGGTCCATGCAAGCAAATTGCTCCCGTTTTAGACGAACTTGCCGCCGAATATGGAAACGAAATTTATATTTACAAAGTGAATGTAGATGAGGAAGTTGAAGTTGCCCGTGCATTTGGTATTCAAAGCATACCTACGTTGCTGTACATTCCCATGAACGAAACCCCGCAGGCAATTATGGGAGCTGCCCCCAAAAGCAAACTCAAAGAGGCCGTAGATACTATTCTTCTTAAAAAAGAATCTTCCCAAAAATAGGTTGCGTTATCCGATGATGTCCGTTGTCTGAAATCTGTTGTCTGATGTCTAAAACAATGCTTATTTCGAGCCTGCAAAATCCGGCGATAAAAAATATTATTAAGCTGTCGAAAAACAGAGAAAGGCAGCAACAGCACCTCTTTGTGATAGAAGGTGCACGTGAGTTGTCGCTGGCGTTGCAAAGCAATTATCGGGTGGAGGCTGTGTATGTTTGTCGGGAGATGTTTGAGAAAACAAAATACCCCGATGTGTTGAATACTTTGCCGGATAATATTATTTTTGATATTACTCCTGCGGTTTTCGAAAAGGTGGCTTATCGCGAAAACTCCGACGGAATTGTTACACTGGCAAAGCCAAAGCAGCATACATTGAGCGATTTGAAACTTTCCCGAAATCCGTTTATTATTATTCTCGAATCGGTGGAAAAACCGGGAAATTTGGGAGCAATTCTTCGCACAGCCGATGCTGCCGCCGTAGATGCCGTTATCGTGTGCGATCCGCAAACCGATTTGTATAACCCCAACGTGGTGCGTTCCAGTGTAGGTGGAATATTTACAGTGCAAACAGCTATTTGCACTTCCGAGGATGCGATAGCGTGGCTGAAAGCCAATAAAATTGCTTCGTATGCGGCAGAATTGCAAGCTGCCGAATTTTACCAAAATATAGACTTTACGCAGCCATCGGCCATCGTGATGGGAACCGAAGCCGAAGGCTTAACCGATTTTTGGCTCAAAAATGCAACAAAGCGAATCAAAATTCCCATGCAGGGAAAAATTGATTCGCTTAATGTTTCGGTTTCAACTGCCGTGCTTACGTTTGAGGCTATGCGGCAGAGGGATATTTAAGATTGTTATACTGACCGTTACTTTTGCTCTTCTTACAACTTTCGGTTTCTACCTTCTTTAAAATCTACCGAAAGCAATATCGCTTCCGGTAGATAGAGAATGAAAGAGTGAATGAAGGATATTAATACATTAATTTATAGCTTGTCCATAAGCTGATAATTCTCTGAGAGCTGCTATCCGACTGGTGTTTTCTCCATCGGGTAATGTCATTCTTATATAACGAGCTTCTGTTGATTTCACAGCAAATAACAACGGAGTCGCTATATTTTGATGTGGAAATTTGCCTACAAAGGTCCAATTAACGCCATCTTTGCTAGTTTCAAATGAAAGTACTTTTATTGGGTTATTGCTGTCAGGACCTCTCGTTATAATTTCTATCTGAGACACCAGGTAGTTTGCATGCATATCAATAGTTATCTGATATGGAAGAGGGTCATCTCCTCCTGACCAACGAGCATGCCAGAACGTTTTTACATCATCATCAATTAAGTGAATTGCTTTTCCTCCATTTCCCCACTGTCCCTCTGCGGGTTCTTCTGTTGTAAAAGATTCGATAGTCCAGCCTTTTTTAGGGATTTTAGTTCCCATTTTTGAAAAAGCAAACATTGTAGAAGATGCTCCATCAAATTTTATTACATCTGTTGGTGTGCCATTTAATGAACTTTGTAGTGAAGCGATTTGAATAGGCAGGATGTAATTTCCCGGCATTAATTTGTTTTTTAGCAATGTAAAGCTTGCTATCGCAGATTTCACACCTTGCTTAATATCAACTTGCGCAGGACCTTCGTACATGGTTGCCGGCATTAATACATAGTATGAATTGTTAGCCGTATTATATGCATCTACGATGGATTGATTGTGAGCTAATGCAACCTTTATATCCCATTTATTTGTAAATTCAACTCCTATATTTACGTCTAAGCTTTTAATATTCTCATCTGTGATATCAATTTCATTAAATCCGGGGTTTAAAATTTTTACGGTAGGATCCGATACTACAAAAGTAAGTAACATTTCATCTTTTTCGGGATTAATGGAAAAACCTGATTTTGACGATAGTTTTAACGGTAGTGCATACTTTTCCATATCGAATCCGGCAAGTTTAGCGATTTTATCGGGATAGTAGGTGATAGCACCCTTCATGACAGATGAATCAGAGGGGATTTCGACAGTAGAACTCTTTATCGAGTAGCATTCACTAGGAAGTAATTGATAGTTTGTTCCGTCAACTAAATTAACAGAATCTAAAATAGATTGAGTTACAATAAACTCGACAGTTGTGTTACCTGAAGTTAATCCTCCTTTCCCTATCCAAATGTCAGCTGTATAAGCTTCACCCACTTCATACGATATGAGTTTATTATAGCCTGATTTGGCAAAATAAACTACTCCGGGAGCTTTGCCCTCCAAATTGAGCTTGCTTTCGCATGCCGGAATCAAAAGTGCGATGGAAAGAAGCAGCAAAAAATATTTTGTTATTTTCATAATTTACTTTTTATTTTATTCGTTTATATTAATTCCAGCCTGGATTTTGCACCACAGCTCCTGCCGTTTTACGCATTTCCCAGTAGGGGATAGGAAATAAATACATTTTTCTATTAAACACATTACGATGTATTTTAGCACGTTGGAAGAACTCATCTTTTCCACCCTCCATATTCATTCCATGCATGTCTTTGTTTTGCATTGCTGCCGGTTTATCGGCAATCATCCAACGACGAATATCAAAGTAACGTTGTCCCTCAGTAGCTAATTCAATCCTTCGTTCGCGGATAATAGCCTCGCGTTGTAAGTCTTTGTTCCCTTTTATGGTAGGATTTAAAACTTCTAACTTGGGAAGTCCTGCACGCTCGCGTACTTTGTTAATATAAAGTAATACATTTGGGTTTGATGGGTCAACTTCATTTAAAGCTTCGGCATAAACCAAATAAAACTCTGCTAAACGAAAAATTATAGATGGACGAAATTTTGAAGTTACTCCTGGGTTTCTTTTGTGAACAGTTCTGTTGAAACGTTTGTAAAGTAAATAGCCAGTCTTGGCATGCTGCCCACTTTTATCGTTGGGTGAACCGTTATAGAATTGAATTTCATTATTGGTTATGTGCCATTTGCGACCTGCGTAAAATACTGTATTGTAAAATCGAGGTTCTCTGTTTACCCACATATTGAAAATCGGGGTTCCGTTTACGGTTGTAAATCCTTCTTCGGAATATAGTGGTGATTCGGGTAAAAAGTTTGTTTTATTGATAGGTAACCCATCTTTCATATAAAAGTCATCTATCAACTCCTGATAAACGGCTGTGCTTCCTAATCCATTTTGTTCGCTTCGTGGAGTAATTCTCCTGTCAAAAGAGTCGCCGTCCATGCCACCCCAGTTATTGTTAGACGTAGCCCAAATAATTTCATCCGTATATTTTTGGAACATATCGTAAACATCATCGGTTGGATTGCCTGTTGAGTATAAAACGTACCGATTGTTTTCATTGGCATAATCTATAAAATCTTCTGCTGCACTTTTTGCTTTTTCCCATTTTGTAGGGTTAGCATTGGGATACATGTGTTGCATTTCTCCATTAATTCCGTAAGGAGTCATTACTTGTAACGCTTCTCTATATTCTCCGTTAAACAACGGGCTAGCTGCGTATAACCACAATTTGGCTCTAACGGCAAGTGCTACACCTTTAGTAGGCCAAGCATTGTATTGATCATCTTTAATAGGCTCTTGTCGGAGTTCTTTAGATACGGAAAGAAGTTCAGCATCAATATAGTTTATTACCTCATCGAGTGGGGCACGTGGAATATCAAAATTATCAGTACTATTAAAAACAGAGTCTTTAACTAATTGAATAGAACCATATTGTTCAAAAAGCAGATAATGATAAAATGCTCGCATAAAACGTGCATTGGCTTTCATATCCGCAACTTCATCGGGAAGTAACTGTGCTGCTTGCGTTCCACTTTCCTGAATAGGTTTCACTCGCGATAGAAAAATATTTGTCTGACGAATGAGTTTGTATAAATCTCCCCAGCGATGATAAGAACTTGGAATCGTTTCTGAGTTTTTGTCTGATAAGGTATAAGTTCCAGGGCCAAAATGAACATAAAGTTCATCACATATTCCTGTCCATGGATTGCCTAAGCCATTAGACCCTTCAACAATTCCTGAATAATCGGGAATACCTGTGAAGATATTTGCATAGTAGCGTTTGGTATAATCTACGTTGCTAAATACCATATCTAAATTTTGTAACCCTCCGGCAAGTTCATCAGAAACATCCAAATAGTTGTTGCATGAAAGCAAGCCTAAAGAAAAACAAAGAGTTATTATTATATTTTTTATTTTCATCTGTTTATTTATTAGATTTTTTACATTAAAGCAATATAAAGTTTTGAGTATTAAAATGAAAATTCAAAACCTAACGAGAAAGTTTTTGGTAAAGGATAATTTAATCCGGCATTTTTGTTCCCTGTTTCAGGATCAAAGTATTTAATGTCATCCCATACTGCTAAATTATATCCCATCAAATAGAGTCTTGCGCTCTCAATACGTAGGTTTTTCAACATAGATCTCGGGAAATTATATCCCACTTCAATATTTTTAAGTCGTAAGAATGCACCGTTTCTCAACCACCACGTGCTATTTACAAGATTATTGGCGTTGGTAGAATTTACTTTGTGTAATCGAGGCATTTCCACATTTTGACTGGGATTTTCCTCTGTCCATCGGTTACGAGCAAAGGTTCGGAAGTTTGATTGGTCTACTCCCCACGAGAATGGATACCATCCTTCTGAAACATCACCTCCCAAACGAACAGATGTATTTCCTGTTCCTTGGAAAAATATATTAGCATATATCCCTTTATACTCTATACTAGCTCCAAAACCATATACTATTTCTGGAACTTCTGGATTGCCAATTCCTCGTACAACATCGTAAGAGTCTATTACACCATCTCCGTTTATGTCCTTATATTTGATATCGCCAGGGCCCAATAGTCCTCCTAATGTAGTTGAAGGTAGATGGTCTTTTAATATATACGATTTGGTGCCATTGGCATTTGTTGTGATAATAAAATCATCATTGGTATAAAGTCTTTCGGCAATATACATTTCATTTTCGCTAACTCGTGTTCCTGTTTTAGCCATCCAAGGATATTTTGTAGGAAGCTCATCATACTCAATTATTTTATTGCGGGTAAAAGTAAATGTTCCTCGTGTTCCAATTTTTATATCCCCAAATTTATGAGAGAAGTCTAATGAACCGTCTATACCGTGATTACGCACAATACCCATGTTTTGCCAAGGATCGTCGCGAAAACCACTTACTTGAGGTAAAGTGCGACGTTTCAATAAAATTCCGCTACGCGTATTATCAAAGTATTCCATAACCAATTGAATACGATTTTTCCAAAAGCCGAGCTCAATGCTATAATTCTTTTTGTTTTCTATTTCCCAAGTTAGGTAAGGTGCTGGCAATCTTTCTTCGTAAATTCCGTTCCCAATTCCGTTTGTTCCTCCGTTATCACCAATTCCCTGATTAAATCCTCCAGCATCTTGTTTAAATTGAGGACGATATAAAAAACGTTCTCCTCCGGTGTCATCGTTACCCGAGCGACCAATTGAAAACTTAAACTTCACTTTATCCAAATATGTTCTAAGTGCATCGGGATAAAAAGCCTCATTTGATAAATAATACGCAATACCTACTGCCGGAAAAAAACCGTAACGATTTCCTTTTGCAAAAGTTTCCGAACCCGAGTATCCAAAGTTAGCTTCCATAAAGTAACGATCGGCATAACCGTAAGTTACGCGACCTACTATATTTTGTTTTCGAAAAGCTAATGCATTGTTATGAGCTTGCGCTTCACGTTGATTATAGTTTATCAATCCTCCCACATGGTGAACATCACCAAATGTACGGTTATAACGTAAATTCCCTTCTATATAGATTCTTCTAGTAGAATGGACACTTTGTGTAGGATCTTTTAAATCAGGGTCACCTGATACAACTTTACTAAATATCAAATCTCCTTCATTATTGCGCTCAGTTGCATAATAACGTGTAGGATTGTAAGTACGGCGCCAAAAAGTAGAGCCATCATAATCAAAACTTATACTTCCCTCGAAACTTAGCCCAGAAGTAATAAAATCAAGTTTTTGTTTTAATCCTACTCCTGATTGGAAATAGGTTCTCCATTCTTTAGCATAACCGGAGTGCATTAGTAAATTCCATGGGTTACGCATATTTGAATCTCTTTCTTGTGGATAAGTTGAAATTGTTCCGTCACTATAGTAAGCTGGAAACACATAGGGAGGAGTAATGAGCATGGAACGAAAAAGAGCGGGAGTACCTGTTCCGGGAAATGTGTTAACAAGATATTGTCCGGAAACATCTACATTTATAATTGTGGTAGGGGATACATCCATATCTACGTTGGAACGTAAGTTAAAGCGATTCACACCAATGCTTGTATCATATTTTTTTGTGGGATTTTGGGAAAACAATCCTGACTCGGTATAATATGCTCCCGACACAAAGTAGCGAGCATGTTGAGTTCCGCCACGTACGTTAAGGGTATAACGGCTATTATTAGTGGTTTCTCTTAACATTAAATCAAGCCAATTTGTGTTGGGATATAAGTCGAAGTCCATATTCTGACGATATTTATTAATCAATTCTTCTGAAAATTGTGGTGCTTCGCCATCATTTCGTTTTGCTTCGTTAAATAGCTCCATATACTCTACAGAACCTACAAATTCTGGTAAGCGGGTAGGTTTTGAAATAGAATGTTCTGTACGAAAAGTGATTTTTGGACGCTCTACTTTACCGCGTTTAGTTGTTACCAATACAACACCGTTAGCTCCTTGTGCGCCATATACAGCAGTGGCAGCGGCATCCTTTAAGATAGAAAAAGTTTCAATCTCATCTGGCTCTATATCATGCATTCGACGGGGTACACCGTCTACTAGTACCAATGGACTTGTTCCTCCAGCAAATGTACTAATACCACGAATCCAAAACTCGGCGTTGTCATAACCTGGTTCTCCTGAACGTTGAACAGCTATAAGTCCGGCAACTTGCCCTGCTAAGCTGTTGGTGAGATTTCGGGTGGGGACTGTTATATCGGACGGCTTAACTGAACTGATAGAAGATACTACACTCTCTTTTTTCTGTCTCCCAAATCCAATAACAACAACATCATCTAGCATTTCACTATCTTCTACCATCTTTATATTTATTGTTGTTCTACCGTTTACCTCTACAACTTGCGTTTTCATTCCAATATATGAAATCTCCAAATTACCTTTTGATGGGACTCCTGATAATGTAAAGTTACCATCAATATCTGTAATCGTACCTAATGATGGATTTCCTTGCACAATGATTGTAACCCCTACAAGGGGTTCTCCTTTCTCATCGACAACATGTCCCTTAATGCTAAGTGTTTTTTGAGATACCTGCTGTGTGCCTGTGTTTCTGTTAGTAGATTTGTGCGGAGTTACAATCACATTACTCCCTTTTACGGTGATATCATATCCCGAGAAAATAATTTTTGCGATGGATTCTATGCTCTCTTTTACAGCATTTATGTTTACTTTTCGTGAAATATCTACATCCGCATTGCTGTACACGAATTTATAAGTTGTTTGTCTTTCCACAGCTTTTACAGCTTCAATAACAGTTACATTGTGGAGATTGAGATCTATTTTCTCATTCTGCGCCATGGCTTTTGCCTGTATTGAGAAAAATGTGAATAGGACGATAAAAATTAGAGATACTCTTGAGTGAGTCGTTAATTTTTTGAAATAAAATGTTGAATCATTTTGTTTTTCTGTATGATACATGTTTTTATGTTATTTTTGTAGTGTGATTAACTTCTTATCTGTCGATGTTTTGCTTGTTTGGCAGATTAAGAAGCGTTAATTCAAAAAATGGGGCAGGTGTGTGAAGGCATTTGCCCTTTTTATTCTATTTTCATTCTCTTTTTATATCATAGGCTTTTGTGTATTTAAAAGGGTTGTTTTTTTATTTAATGATGATTGTATTATTAGTGTTTTTTGCCCATTCAAAAGATGTAACATGTTGAAGAATATCCAGTATATCTTCTATGGACTCACTGTCAAGGGTGAATGAAACCGGAATATTTAAAAGTTTGTTATTATTGCATACGATATCGATATTATACCATTTTTCCAATTGAGTAAAGACATTTTTTAACTGAATATTCTCAAATACCAGACTTTTTTTCCGCCAACTGGTATAATCTGCAGCATCTACTGTCTGTAGAGAAGTAGTTTTGTTTTCCCGATTATATATAAGCTGTTGGTTGGGCGCCATGCTTGTTTTTTCGCCCGATGAATTTATGGTTAGGTTAATTTTTCCCGACTCCAGTACTGTTTCTGTGAAAGGTGTATCTTCTTTGTCGGTAACAAGAAAAGTTGTGCCGGTAACTTCTATCGTAATATTTTTAGTACGTACCTCAAAAGGATTATCCTCGTTTTTTCGAATATCGAAATAGGCTTCCCCTGTTAAGATTACATTTCGCGAACGATTAAACGTTGTAGGATATTTTAGTGTACTTTCTGCATTGAGCCAAACGATGCTACTATCGGGTAGGATGATTTGCTTTTTTATATTTTCGGCAACTACGGTTGTCATTCCGTTTGTAAATAGCATTCCCGGTTGAAGCAGTTGCATCCCCAAAAGGAAAAGAAAAATAGCAGCTGCCGACCCAATGGTCCATTGAAAGAGAGTTTGACGTTTTTTCTTTTTAGTGTGCGCAAAAAACTTATCGATATGCTTTTTGGCAATAGTTTTATCTTGCATGGCTATGGTTGACTTTTCCCATACCCTTGCCATTTCTAAAAAATAATCTTTATTTTCTTTTGAAGAATTAACCCACTCCGTTAGTTGTATTTTTTCTTGCGGAGTGATAGTGTTGTCAAGATAGTTGACAATAAGGATTTCGAAATCGATTAAATCTTGTGGCATAAGATATTTTTTACGTGTAATTATAACACGATTGAGAGTGAAAATACCCTACCTTGATTTTAAAATAATGCGAGTTCGATGTAAAACAATTTATTTAAAAGCAGTGAAAATTATAGATTATACGCTACTTAAAAGTCTTATGTTGAACCCAGAAACAGTTTCTCATATTAAAATAAAAAACATATAAGGGGATAAGTAAGAGGAGTTTGAACCAACTTCTAAAATGTGTTTCAAAACTTAACTTTGCAACAAAAGATTCTTTTGAGTATCACGATGGTTAAATAATGTTAATGGGGGGGGGGAGCCTATCCAAATAAAAAACCAAATTAATAGATATCCTGCTTGTAGAAGGTGTATTCGTATTTCTTGTAGTGCTTTTGTTATGTGTTTTTCAACGGTTTTTATACTGATATTTAAGTGTGCTGCTATTTCTTTATTCTTGAAGTTGTCGTACCTGCTAAGTAAAAAAACCTCTTTACATCTTTGAGGGAGCGAAGAAATACAAATATTTATTTCTTTTGCTATTTCTTTAGACTGTAGTTGATCATCCTGTATAAAGGCAGAATAAAAAAGATTGTCGAGAAAAGGTAACTTGTCTCCAATATTGATATT
>JAUNUM010000154.1 GCA_030538215.1 Bacteroidia bacterium | reverse complement strand
CGATAGATAAATGCAGCACAAAATGAAAACAAAAAGTAATGATAGCTTTTTCATGATAGTTTTATTTTAATGTTTTAAAGTCTAAATCAAATCGGCCATTTGTGATTTCAATAACTTCATCCCCATTTAATTCTTTTAGCGTAGCTTTAAATGTACCTGAATAGATATATTTATCTAAATCGCATCGCATTATGCTAATATTGCCAGAATTGGCATACGAACCGTAAAATTTATATTTACCCGTTTTAGGGCTTACAGCTCTACACGATATATAAGAGTGGAAAGGCTGCGTACTATACGTATCATAAACCGCTTCTTCTAACTTATAAATGCCTACTCCTTTTATTTTTAATCGATATATGTATAAATGAAGATATTGAATATTGATTATATTTTTTCCTCTACTGATATAGATGAGATTAGAGTAATTATCAGTGTCATGATAATATCCATACATTGCAATCGGACTTCCTGGTGATGGTTGCATAAATTGCAGGTCAGGCTTTAGAGGAGTAAACACTTTGCCATTATACAAACATCCAAAGGTATTAGCCCCTATTTGTGTGATAGGTGGTAGTTGGTCTTTTGCATCTTTTTCTTTCTCGCACCCCATTCCTCCCACTAAAAAGAACAGGGCAGTCATTATAAATAAATTTGTTTTTCTTTTCATAATCATTTCTATTTAAGTTAATCAATAAAGTTACGTTATACATTCACAATCAATTTTCGCTCGCAATCATCATCGGCAAGCGGTTTTGGCAGTGTGGCGGGGTATCCGGTATTATCATAACATTGAGGTTTGTGCGTTAATAATGCTATAAAGGTAAAAGAAATAAACAATTAAACAAAGCGGAAATTGCTAAAGAGGTAAGCCCACAGAGATTTCACATATTATGAAGAGCGACAATTATTTTGGCAGTTTAAAACTACCCGTGTTTTGGGCACAAAGCCTATCCGACCTTTTGACGGATGTGTCCGACTTTTGACGGATTGTAAACTTGCGCCAGTGAGGGGTAATATGTTTCTTTTCATGATTTTTTATTTTTTATTGCTGCATGGTTGTACTTTACCTGTATATTCTGGCCAAAAACAAGTTGTAAATCCTGATTCTGACCATTTTTCATAACTGTTTATTTTAAAATAAATAGTTGTCCCTATTTTTAAATCTTTATCAAACACTTCAGGAGCAAAAGCAATAGTAGATTTGGGAGGTAAGCCTCCTTTAGGTGCTGTTACTATTTGCACTATATTACTACAGCCGTTTCGGTCATTTAATAAAACAACAACACCTGAATAACAATCAGAGTCGTTCTTCTCACACTTCTAAAAACAAGGGTTGCAAAGAGTAGGCAGATTGAATAACAATCAGAGTCGTTCTTCTCACACCCCACTCCCATCAAAAAGAGCAGTGCGGTTATCATCAATAAAACCATTTTCACTTTCATAATTTTTCATTTTTGTAGTTAATAAATCAAGTTAAATAGTATCGAGCATGCACTTGCAAAATCTTATTGCAAGCGCGTTATCTGTGGGGTGGAGCAGAGTTATTCATAATTAGTTGGGTTTAAATTCGATGGCAAAATATAAGAAATAATTAACAAGGCAAAAGAAACAATGTTAAAAAGCAGGTCCGAAATAATTAATTCCTCTTTCGTCCTTTTTGGGCACAAGTTACAAACTTGCGCCAGTGAGGGGGTCCTTTTGTGCATATAAGGTTATATGCAATAGAGTAAATATAGTAAGAAGATATTTTTTCATAGGATTAAGCAATTTAAAAGGCGTATAAGATATTTAGTTGATAGGAAAATAGTTGAGTATTATGTGGTTCAAAAGCACCTTTATTGGGTTTGTTTTCTACTTCTCCATCAATGCGATACAATATATTAGTGTTGTCATCTATGAAGAGTTGAGTTCTATAAAAAGAGTATCCTACTTGCGCTTCCATTAATAATCGTTGAAACTGATACCGCATTCCTAGTAAAGGCGTTATATAATAACTGTTGAGCGTGTGCCTATTATTATCAAATACAACATATTGAAATTTCGAAATCTTATCATTGTTTATATTGTCATAATGAAAAGTGTAATACTTTTTCTTACTTTCAAGCTTTGTCATTCCAATTTCAGCTCCTGCAAAAACACTTAGTTTATCAATAAGCGGATAATTGTAGTCGTATCCCACAGCTAAACCAAACAAATCATATTTATTCTCCAATGTTCTGTAATGTGTGTTGAAAAGAGATGAGGGATAAGCATCTCACATATCTTTCAGAAGCTCATTCAATGGTAATTCTCTGAGTCCTTTTTTTGCGGTTGCTTCTACCTCAAATATACCGGGTTCTCCAAACACTTTGTGATTGTATGTTATTGGTATATTTACCCTTATAACATGTCGATTATTTATGGCATATCTTATGTTAAAAACTAATGGTTGTTTATTTTGCTTGTAGCTATATTCCATATTGCCAAACAGCATAACTCCCGCCGCAAATTTCCAATTTTGTTTGTTTAAATTAATAGAGTCGGATTGGGTATTTCCCTGTGCCAATAACAGGAGGGGAAACAATAAAAAGAATAATGTTATTTTTCTCATAAGAATTTAGTGTGTTAAAATTAAACTTAAAGATTGCCTTTTGCACTTGCAAAGCCTTGCTGCAAGCGCGTTATCTGTGGGGTGGAGCAGAGTTGTTCATAATTAGTTGGGTTTAAATTCGATGGCAAAATATAAGAAATAATTAACAAGGCAA
>JAUNUM010000041.1 GCA_030538215.1 Bacteroidia bacterium | reverse complement strand
AAATTGAATCAAGGTAATGCTCTCGCCAACGTATTTCCTCCTCCGTTTTTTGTATAACACCGGGAAGGATTTTTTTCATCTCCTCTCTGTTGGGAAAGCGGTCTTTTCCTCTGAAAAAAGAGATAGGACCGGAACCATCCATCTTATTTACACTGCTTATTTTCTCATCATAAACAACTCCGTAAAGTGTTTGTAGATAGTTGTTAATGTGTTCGAGCCCATTTTTCACATAAGGTATCGTGTCTTTGAATCCAATGTGGTAAATACTATCTCTTTTTAATGGAAAAAATACGTGAGATGTCCCTCCCAAAAAATAAATTTTAAGGTTTACGGTTTCTCTCCGTGTGTGTATTTCTACGGTGTAGTTCGTATTGTCCGGTTCCGGATGCAAGAAACTCCACTCTTCAAAATCATCGTTTATGTACGCGCATAAATTACGTTGTTGAGAAACACCTCCGGTTATGCTTTGATATGTCTTCATATCGGGAATGGAGTCGAAAACAATTAAAATCTTATTTTTCGAGTTTATAAGTTTCTTTTCTTTCGGGTTGTTACAACCGATACAGAGTAATAACGTCAATAGTAAAAAAGAGATTTTCATTTTGAGGAGTTTTATTGTTATCCAAATTAAAAAAAATACTTCAAGGAGGAATCTCCTCCTTGAAGTAAATACAAATGATTAATTGAGCCAACTGGCACTTCCGCAGCTATCGCAGCACCATCTTCCGCCATCGGCAGCCATTTCCTGAGCAAACTGTTTATTTACTCCGTAAAAAGTCCGTCCTTCCGAGGTTTTAAATCCGCAAGTGCCACTAACAACGCCACCCTTCACATTCTTCATTTCACTTTTGCTTAACTTTGTTGCGCCTTGCAACATAAAATTATTGTTTGTCATTTTCATTAAATTTTAATATCTGTTTCAAGAATTTGAAACAGAAAAGTTCTTGATTGATGTGTGTTCTCTTTTTGTCGCAGTTTGAACCTCTTCGTTATTTTCCACTCCGCTACTGTTCTTCACAAAATGGCGGTATTTTCTGTATTCCAACACGTGAGAAGTGAAAATTACCATAGTCTTTATTATCTTTGCTACGCCTTTCTTCGTTTTTAGTGAAACTTCATTTTTCTTGCACGTTATTTGTTGTTTTGCATTCCGGGCGAGGGAAGGCATTTTCTTGTTTTACTTTAATCTTTAAAAAATATTATAGGCTCAGATATCTGTTAGCTTTTTTAATTTTCGTGATATTTTTTCTGTGCCAAACATAATGTATTTTATTTAAAAACCCTCTAACCAAACGCTTAAATCACCTAACCAATCTTAACAAAATTACCTAAACAAAATTAAGGCTGCAAGACATCTGGTTTTTAGCGAATTAAATAAACGCAAATATCGGTTTCACCAACTGCTCAAACGAAATCATTACTCCAGATGTACGAAATCCGATATGTTCCGCCGCATCGCTTATACCCAGCATCGACACTCCGTCGTGCGCGATAAAACAGTTCTCGCGCAAATACTCCAGCGAGTAACGCTTGCCGTAATGCTCTGAAATCATGGAAAGGCAGGCGGGGCCGCAGTCCATGGCGTCGAGTTGGATATAGAAAGGGGAGGATTTTTCACCCATAAACTTTATCACAAAATATTAAACCTAACCCGCAACAACACTTCACTCGGCCGAAGTTTGTAAGAATAATAAAATCTGCCCGCATCAAGATACGAGTTTGACACATAGCGCAACGCATTAAAAACATTGTTCCAATCCACTATAAACTCAACTGTTTTCAATTTGTATTTCGCGCCGATATCGCCAAACCACATTGTTTCATTTCCCTGCTGTTCGGATACATTCCGGAAGTAATCGCAACGGAAAGAAATAACGATATTTTTCGTGGGAAAAACATTTAAGTCCACTTTTAGCAAAAGTGTTTCAATGCGCGGCAACGGGTTGTTTGGCAAATCTAATCGGCTTTGCATATGCGAATATGTTACGCCGTATTGCACATTGGCAAACGAACCAAATTTTGTGATAATTCGAGGAGAAACCGAAATCAAATTACTTTGATAACCAACAATTTCTCCCTGACTTATCTGTTGCGACCAATTTCCCGAATATGAAATGCCGAGCGACAAACTCGATTTCAACGCTTCCACATCCTTGCCAACTGACAAACTCGCGGTCAGATTATTGCTTGTATTGGGTTTTTCCACCGATGTGCGCGTGGTAAAAACTCCGTCATAACGATATTCGCCCAACAAGTTTTGGCGGCTTCTGTTATAAAAAACACTTAATGAACCGAAAAAAGCCGTGAACGGATTTTTATATCCCAAAAGCCACATAGCATTCTGACTCAGGGACTTTTCTAACTTATCGTCATTGTGCATCAATAAACGATAATTCAGCAAAACAGGATTTGTGTAGGTTTTCTCAATTCCACCCACACCGTGTGTTAATCCATACATAACGTTGGATGACCACCGTGCCGAAAGTTGCCAATTAAGTATTACAAACGGATCGAGATATAGAAACGAGTCTGATGTATTTTTTTCATTGCGGTGCCACAAAAGCAAATAGCGCAGTGGTAAAGTGGCGCGAATGTTCATCTTAGGAGTAATATTGTATCCTGTGGATGTAGAAAAAACACCTTCCAGATAATCGCGTTTTATTCTGTTTTGTAATGAATCGGTTATGATAAAACTTTGATTTTCTTTCGTGCCCAGTCGCGTGTTCAGCTTGTGCAATGACGCGTTGAAACTTGCGGAATAATCCACCGAAAAACGTCCCGTTGTTGCCCACGACAAACGGTTTCGGGTTTCAAAGGCCGAGAGTTGCGCGTTTTGTTTAACGCCCACTTCGGATGGAAAAATAGCTTGCAATATAGATGGCGAAACAAACAATTCTTGATGCACATTTCTGTAACCGACAAATGATTGGATTTTATACATTCTCTTATCGTTGTTTTTTACCAAGTCGAAAAAATTGGATACCGAATAATCGGGTGTTTTCAAGTGCTGATGAACAGGCTTTTGGTTGGATAAAACAGTGCTGAAATCTTTTCGCCATGTTCCCGAAAATTTCAAATTATTGTTAAAATAATACGTTTCGGTATTGGCATTTAAGTTGAAAGCGGCATCCAAAATATTTTTTCGTGATACGGTGTTCATTTCTTCTTCAATTCGCACGGTGTGGTTTTCGGGTAAAAAGTATTCGGAAAGGCTGTAATCGCCTCTTTCAATTTTATCGTTCACATAATTCAGGTTCGTGGTCAGCGTGTAACGTTCGCCCAGTTTGTTCAGATTGTTTAGGGTGACGGTGTGCGCATTGTTGAAAAGATAACGTTGCTGCGGTATGGATGGCGAGGCGAGATATACAACACGCAACATTTCCGGCACATTGATATCCTCTTGCGTTGAAATGTAAAGCGATTTTAGTTCTTGTGAAACATCCCGCCCGGTGTTGTCGCCTTTGTAAAGACTTAAATGCTGCATTGTGCGCGCAAAATACATTGCCATCAATTCGTTTGACAACAGCAAGGGACTTGCGCCGATTCCGGCTTGCGCTTTCAGAAAAAACGCGCCTTTGGTCGATTCTTTCAGTTTGAGGTTCAACGCCGCTTCATTTACAAATTCTTTGCCGATTAATGCCCGAACGGGTTGGTGGTTTTCCATAACCTGCACAGTGGCAACGTCTTTTGCGTTAATGTTGTTTGTGGCAATACCGTAACGTCCTTGCAGTATATCTAAGTTTTCGATGTAGAATTTATTGATGGGGCGGTTTTGATAAAGTACCATGCCGTCTGTGCGGACTTCAATGCCCGGCATTTTTCTCAACACATCGCCAATGGAGCGGTCTTCCTGTCCGGCAAACTGCGCCACATTGTAATGCAGCGTATCGCCCGTTTGCCTTATCTTAGGAGCTTTTACGATAACTTCGTTTAAACGAATCTCTTCCTCTTCGATCGAAAAATTGAGCGTTTGGGTTATGTTTTCGATGGTTTTTGATTGCTTTTTCAGGTTAAATCCCGAAACGGAAACGATAATGCGTTCGCTTTTTCCTTTATACATGAGCGAGTACATTCCCTTTTTATCGGAAACAGTGAAATCGATTACAATCGGGCTTCCTTCTTCCGACAAAGAAATATTGGCATCTTCAATCGGTAACAATGTAGCCGCATCCAGCACTATTCCTTTTATTGAGGTTTGGGCAGCGGCTGAAACACTAAAACCAAGTAGCAGAAAAAAAAACAGCCGGATTCTCATCGTCATTCAAGTTCAAGGTCATTAAATTCAAACGGATTTTTCGTGCTCCCAACGGTTATTGTTCCGTTGATATAATGGCGTGCAAGCAATTTCTTTCGCTTATTCGATTTGTATTTGGCAAATTCCTTGCGCGTGCAATTGGAATACGTGTCTTTATCCATTGCAATATACACGTCTTTCAGGTTTTCTAAACCGATAGCTTCAAAAGCAAACAAACCATCGTTTGTGGTCGCTTTCAATATCAAACCCGGAAGCCCGTAAAGTTTCCAAGGTCCTTCTTTTATCGGAATCTCCACCGCAAACCAAGCGTGGTAATCTCTGCCCCGAAAAGATGTGATGGCTTTTTGACAAACGTATCCCAATACCGAAAGCGTATCGGCTGTGAATTGCCAATGTTGCGGACTGAGTTGTTCTGTACACTTAAATGACTCCAAATCGGTGATATCTATCGAAACAACTTCGTTTTTCAAACGGTTTTTAAAAACCTCGGAATTTTCTCCCTTGTGTGTATTTACAAAGTAACTACCCTGCACTCCTTGATATTCTACCATATCAAAATTGGGATTAGTTTTCTGACGTATGGACGTAATTTCTAATTTCTTTATTTTTCCGCGTTGAACGGAATCTATACGTGCTTTATTCCAATCGTAATATACCGAAAAGTTTTTCCCGAAGTCCAACGCCATCGTATCGGTTTGCAGCAATGTATTGCCCGTTTTGGACTCTTTTATTTGCTGGGTGAAGTGATAAATACAGCGGTAAATACCTTTATCCAATTGTTCTTGGGGAAGATTTCCGCTCATTCGGTCGATGGTTTGCTGGGTGATGACCAACTGCGCGCTTAAAAGTGTAGTACACAAGAGTAAACAACAAGCGCAGGTAATTTTTTTAACGGAATTCATAGCGTTTTTATTTTAGTTCGATTAATTCAAATTCAAACGGATTTGGCGTAGAACCTACCGTAACATTTCCACCCGAAACGTGCTGCACGTCGCGTTTTTTTCTTTTTTCTGCCGTCATTTTCGCCAATTGCTCGCGACTCGCTTTTGTGTATGTATCTTTATCCATTGTAATGGATGTCTTTTTGGAAACATTTTCCAACCCGATAGCTTCAAAAACAAAAATTCCGCCATCTGCCGATGCTTTTAGAATTAATCCGGGAGGTCCATAAAGTTTCCACGGCCCTTCTTTTACCGGAATTTCCGAAGTGAACCAAGCCTCGTAAGTTCGTCCGCGAAAGGTTGTTGTAGCTTTTTGGCACACATATCCCAAAACGGTTAGTGTATCGGCGGTCAAAAGCCATTGTTGAGCAGGAACAATTTCGATACATTTAAACATTTCTTGTTCGTTGCCATCAATAATTATTATTTCCTGCTCCCGTCTGTTTTTATAAATTCTCGCGCTTTCGCCTTTCGGGCTTGTGATGGTATAACTCCCCGGAATATCTTTGTATTCGGCCATATTTTTTCGCCTGTTTACTTCAATATGTTTCATGCTTTGAGATATTTCTTTTGTTGTTGCCCGTTGAAGCGAATCGCGAAACGATTTGTTCCAATCGTAATAAACCGAAAAGTTTTTACCTATTTCCAATACCATGGTATCGGTAAGAAACGTTATTTCTTCTGTTTCCTTGTTTTTCACTTGTTGTGTAAAATAATAGATGCAACGATACATTGCGTTGTCTAATTTTTCTTTTGGCAATTTTCCCTCTATCCGGTCTTGTATTTGTTGGGTAATAATCAATTGAGCATTCAAAGAAAAAGTACCAATGAAGATACAAAGAGTTACAACTGAAATTCTGTTACTATTCAATATTTTGCTCATAATAAAAACAATTAAATTTCAGGGAGAGAAAACTCTCCCTGAAAAAATAAATAAAGATATTTACATATTAATCACAAGTGAATCTGAAACCGCAACCAGCTCTAGCAGCACCATAGTTAGCTCCTTGGCATGCCCCATACGATAATGTGTTGTTTGTTGCAATTTCTCTTAACGTTGCACAATACTCAGCAGCAGGAACACCACCCTTCACATTCTTCATTTCACTTTTGCTCAACTTTGTTGCGCCTTGCAACATAAAATTCTTGTTTGTCATTTTCTTTAAAGTTTAATATCTGTTTCAAGAATTTGAAACAGAAAAGTTATTGATTGATGTGTGTTCCCTTTTTGTCGTAGTTTGAACCTCTGCCCCATTTTCCACTCCGCTACTGTTCTTCACAAAATGGTGGTATTTTCTGTATTCCAACACGTGAGATATGAAAATTACCGAAATATCTATTACTTTTGTACCGCCTTTCTTCGTTTTAGTGAAACTTCATTTTTCTTGCACGTTATTTGTTGTTTTGCATTCCGGGCGAGGGAAGGCATTTTCTTGTTTTCATTATGTATTTTCTGTGCCAAACATCGCAATTTTTATTTAAAAACCCTCTAACCAAACGCTTAAATCGCCTAACCAATCTTAACAAAATTACCTAACCAAAATCAAGACTACAAAACATATTGATTTTCAATAATATACGGAATTAACTCTCGCAAAAAAAGCAACTATTCAATAAGAGAGTTCATTTATAATCCAATTCCATTAAATCATACCGCATAATTTTTTCGGGTTGTCCGCCGCTTAAATCAATGCCCGTTTCCATTTGAATGTAGCCGTTCATATCCATTAAATAGCGTTTTTTGGCTTTCAGAAAATCAATTCGGTTTGTTTTCTCAAATTTCTTGCTGCCCACGTATGTTTCGCTGAAAATTATTGGTTCGTTTTCTACTTTTTGTAGTCCGATAGCGGTAAAATGGTATTGACTGTCATGGTCATATACCTCCATAATCAGTCCGGGTAATCCATTAAATTTCCAAGGGCCATCGCTTATGGGAATATCGGGCGCAAACCAAGCTGTCCATTGGCGGCCGCGAAAATCGCAAACAGCCATTTGGCAGGGATAATTCAAAATGGTCTTCATACTATCGGCAAATTGCCAATTTTGGGCATTTAATTCGTCTTCGTAAATATAGTCTTGCAACGAAAGTCCGTCTGTAACTGTTATTTTTCCTTGCGGATGATTTTTGTAAATGTAGGCTTTCATGCGTTTGTGGAGGTAGTTTCCTTTCATGAAATCTCCGTTTTTCATGGCATTATCAATCATTTTTCCTGCTATTTTATCCCCATTAGGCAAGGCACTGATAGAATCTACCTGATTACTGTAATAACTGTAACTTTTTGAGAGATTTTGTCCAATTTGCAACACAATTAAATCATCTCGTGTTTTACCGGTTAAGGTGTCATTTTGCCACAGATATTGGTAGTGGCATTTTAAATGTGCGTTATCCAATACTTGTTGCGAAGAACAAATGAGCGGAATAAAACAAATCGTTATCAATAAACTTTTTTTGAACATAGTATTTTGAATTTTGGAAACAGAATAATGAAAGCTAGAAATAAAGGGTATCGCAAAGTTTTTATATTACGATACCCAAGTAAATAAAAATCAACGATTATAATACCACATCATTATAAAATCTTCCGCACCCAGCTCTATTCCAACCATATCCAGCACCTTCTCTTGCACCTTCGCTTAGTTCATTGTGATGGATGATTTCGCGTAATGTAGCACAATACTCAGCAGCAGGAATACCACCCTTCACATTCTTCATTTCACTTTTGCTCAACTTTGTTGCGCCTTGCAACATAAAATTCTTGTTTGTCATTTTCTTTAAAGTTTAATATCTGTTTCAAGAATTTGAAACAGAAAAGTTATTGATTGATGTGTGTTCCCTTTTTGTCGTAGTTTGAACCTCTGCCCCATTTTCCACTCCGCTACTGTTCTTCACAAAATGGTGGTATTTTCTGTATTCCAACACGTGAAGCATGAAAATTACCGAAATATCTATTACTTTTGTACCGCCTTTCTTTGTTTTAGTGAAACTTCATTTTTCTTGTACGTTATTTGTTGTTTTGCATTCCGGGCGAGGGAAGGCATTTTTTTGTTTTCATTATGTATTTTCTTTCTGTGCCAAACATAGCAATTTTTATTTAAAACCCTCTAACCAAACGCTTAAATCACCTAACCAATCTTAACAAAATTACCTAACCAAAATTAAGGCTGCAAGATATCTGGTTTTAGCGAATTAAATAAACGCAAATATCGGTTTTACCAACTGCTCAAACGAAATCATTACTCCCGATGTGCGAAAACCGATGTGTTCCGCCGCATCGCTTATACCCAACATCAACACCCCTTCGCGTGTGATAAAAGATTAACGGCGCAAGGTTTCCAAACTGTAATGCCTGCCATAATGTTTGGCAATCATACGCAGGCAGGTGGGGCCGCAGTCCATGGCATCGAGTTGGATGTAGGAGGGGAAAGATTTTTTCATCACAATATTTTAAATCTTATTCTAAGCAGAACTTCCGATGGTCTTAACTCATACACCGAATAGTAGCTGCTAACATCGCTGTACAATGAATTTACAAACCTGCGTGTATCGAAAATATTACTCCAATCAAGCATCACATCGGCATTTTTGAATTTACATTTCAAACCCGCATCTCCAAACCACAATGAACGCGCCGATGACTCCAGCAAACTGTTATAATAATGATTGAACGAGAGACTGAATACTAACTTCTTTACAGGAATAAAAGAGGTGGAAACATGTTGTGTGAATGAGTGTATGGGAAGCATCTTTTTTTTCGCTATCGTACTGTGTTCCTGTCGGTAATCTACATTGTATTTCACAATCATAAATTTGCCTATATCGGTGGTGATGGAAGGCGAAATGTTGAAAGAACGGTAGCGGGTATTCGATATTATTCCCTGATTCAATGCTTTGCCTTGTCTCTCGTTGTATCCTCCGTCTAATTTCACTTCGGAACGAATGGCATCAATACTCTGTCCGAATGATAAACCGGCGCCATAAGAATCGGCAGAGTTGGGATAATATATGCCGATAACACTGCTCAAGATACCGTTATAGCGTATATCGCGAAGGGTATTACTCCATGTATTATCGTAGAAAAAACGCAACGAGGCAAAGAGCGTAGTAAACGGATTCTTGTATGAAAGATGTGCAAAAGCACCGGTTCTATTGCTTTTACTCTGCATACCGTCGTTGCGGTTCATATTGCGGTAAGAAGTCATGATATATCCCAAATAATCTTCTCCGATTCCATCGATGTTGTTAGAAAAAGAGATGTTGGAAAACAGAATAATGCGAGGCGTTATGGAGTATTGAATAATCAATAACGGAGAAAATATGAGGTATCCTTTATTGGCGTCTGTTTGGCGGGATTTATCGTTTCGAGCTACCCATAAATAAGTTATGGGAAATGCGAGTTGTGGTTTAAACTTAGGTGAAAACTCAACCATAAATGTGGAAGATGCCTGTACTCCGAATTCATTGCGACTGAAATTGTTGCTTAGACTGTCTGGTGTGAGCCGATACGGTACAGTGCCGGCAAGCATATCGGATTGAAGGTTGTAATGGTTGGAAAAAACGGCTGCCGTGTACCACATTGATATTTTCTTTTTCAATCCGCCCGATAAGAATGCTTTGCTTGCCAAGTGGTTGTAAGATACGTTTTGTTGCAGCGGGGAATTTTCTTCTTCCGGCGCTTCTCCAAATAAGGGAGCGAAAAGTGATGGCGATACTCGCAAGAAATGATTCTGTGTAGTATAGCCCGCAAAAACGCCCATGCGATAGTGCGTGTCGCCTTTTTTTAAAAGATATTCAAAATCGTTGCTGATGTGCCATTCCGGAAGTTTCAAAAACTGAGAAGTCAAATCCGTGATATTAAATAGAATTTCGCTGCTTAGGTTATTCCATTTTGATTGTACGCGCAATGTATTATTCACGAAATAATTGTTCGTATTACCTTCCAATGTAAGAGTTCCTTCCAATTCGCGTTTGAGTAAATGTGCATTTGCCGACTCTTCGATGCGAATGTTGTCATTGCCTGTTAGGAAAATATCTTGTTTTGCGTAACTATCGCTTTTCTGTTTATCGTGCAAAAAGCTTAGGTTTCCGGTAAGGGTAAGATCTTTTTTGAGTACCCGCAAATCGTTCAACGAAACGGTGTGTGCATCATTAAAGAGGTAGTGCTGTTCTTTTATCGCCGGTGGTGAGGGCATTTGCACCGAAAGAAAATTCATGCCCATATTTTTGGCTTCATCGTAAAACGAAGTTAATTCTCGCGCAACATCGCGCCCCGTATTGTCGCCTTTGTAAACAAGCATGTTTTGTTGGTTGCGGGTAAAGCGCATGCCCACCAATTCGTTGCTCAGCAACACGCCCGGCAAACCCACTCCCGCCTGTGCGGTGGCAAAAAAAGCGCCTTTAGCTGAATCTCTCAGTCTCAGGTTAATAGCTGCCGCTTCGGGAATTTCCATATCTTTGAGTAATTTCACCGGCTGGTGGTTTTCCAACACTTGCACGGTAGCTACCTTAGACGCATCCACATTGTTGGTGGCAATGCCGTATTTACCCTGAAGCATATCTAATCCTTCTATATAAAATTTGCTGATAGCTTTGTTTTGATACAAAATTTGCCCCGACGAAAGCACCTGAATACCCGGCAACTTCTTCAAGACATCGCCAATGCTTCGATCTGTTGCATCTGTAAAAGCGGCAACGTTATAGTTGATGGTATCGCCCAACTGACGCACTTTGGGCGCCTTTACGATAACCTCCTTAAGCTCGGTTATTTTTTCTTTTACCAAAAACTCTATAAAACCCACATCGCTTCTCACGTGTTTGGATTGTGTTTCTATGGTCATAGCACGAACGGAAACTGTTACGGAATCGGGCATTGTATTTTGTTTTAGCACGAAAAAACCTTCGTCATTGGTAATAGCATATCCCAAAATATCCTGTGAACTCATATGATGGAGCGTTACCGTAGCAGTAGCGATAGGTTTACGTTCTTTACTGTCTAACACGCAACCCTTGATTTCAGTTTGGGCGTAAATAGACATTGTAAAAACAACGGATGTTAAAATGACAAATAGAAACTTCATACATTAATTTTCTATTTCTAACAGATTAAATTTTACCGGATTTTTAGTATTATAATAAATAATACCCCCATTACCCTCTGAAAAGCCAATTGAAATATCCTTAAATCTGTTTTCTCTAAATTGGTACAGCGTTTTTAAGCTATTACACGGAACTATTTTTTTATCAGTAGGAAAGCTGATTGTTGCGTTTTTTATTTTTTGCAACCCCATAGCTTCGAAACTGAAAATGCAATCGGCGTCTTCAGCCTTCAGTATCAGTCCGGGTAAGCCATAGAGTTTCCAAGGGCCATCGCCAATGGGAATATCCAATGTAAACCAAGCATTATACGTTCTTCCACGAAAAGTGGTTGTGGCCTTCCGGCAAAGATAATTCAATACAGTTAACGTATCCTTGGTTATTTCCCAATTTAGAGGAAGAATTTTCTCCGAAAGTTTAAAATTGGTAAAGATGTCGAAATCTTGGAGCGGGCCCTCATCAAAAGTAATTATATCACCATTCTTCCGATGTTTGAAAATCTGCATCGATTCACCTATACTCGCATCAATAACCCCTATAACCTCATTTTTTGCTTCTAAACGTGTATGTAGAGCATCTTCATCAAAAGTAAACGAGAATTCTCTGTGCTGATTGTTTTTGAAAGCGGTGTCTTCTATGGAGTCTCTGCGTATTTTATTCCAATCGTAATATACCGACCAATTGTTGCCTATATCTAAAGCCATAGTGTCAGTAATAATAACCTCTTTCCCATTTTTCGAAGCCAGTTGATTTATTTGATAAATTATTCGAAAATCTACAACATCAAGTTGATTATTATCAATAAATTGTGCTCGTAGATGCACATGACATATTACACAAAACAGAGCAGTTAAAATAAATAATTTTATTTTCATATTCATAGATATATTAATTACGGTGTTTCTTAGATTAATATTATTACCCAAGAAACACCGAAGTTAACTAATTATCTAGCGGCAGAACAACTGCCTCCTCCATCACAAAAACGCTCTATCGCATCTATCATTTGACTAACACTTCTATAATTTCCACTCCAAGTTCCAGCATGTCCACTACAAGAACAATTAAATGCTGCTCCACCTTTCACATTCTTCATTTCACTTTTGCTCAACTTTGTTGCGCCTGATAAGTTAAAATTTGTATTCATAATTATTAAAAATTTAAAAAACATCACAGATTAAATCACAATCAACTGGTACCATTTTGACTGCCCATTGCCCTGCAATTTAGCAATAGTTATTTAGATTTCGAACTCTAAATCGGTAAAACATTTCATATCTTCTATTTTGTAATTATCCGGCAGTTTATATCCATTTACCAAAATGGTTGGTGTGGAGCGGAGTTGCGATATTTTTATCCACGCTTGGTGGCGGTTAAATTCATTATCAACATTTATATCATCCATATTAACCGGATATTTTTCAAAAAATGCTTCTCTATTGAACTTTCCTTTTACAAACCATTCGGCATAAATACGCTCACGCTCTTCTGCGCTTTTTTGCAGATAAACGGCAATTAAGTAACGGGCTGAAATCTCCAATTCTCGCGAAAAAGAGGAGAAAATATACTGTATCTGAATATTAGACTGTTTTTTCAGTAACTTTTCTATCCGCTCGTGCATATTGGCACACGGGTTGCAATGCGGATTGGTTAAAACCGTTATCAACAAGTTTGCCGAAGCAGCGCCCAACAAGATATGCGAATAATCTGTTGTAACTTCGTAACGCGGCTGTTCCTGCAACAGCGTTACAAACACTTTTTCGTTGGCTTTTATACTGTTCATTTCCTGCGTAATTTCTACCATGCGCTGTTTGTTGGTAATCAGCGGTGCAAGGATATGTATAATGAGTACGGGTATAAGATACACGCAAGCGACAATGGCTATTGGTAACAATTCAAAAGCCATAAACCCAATGGAGCCGACACTCAAATTCACAAAAAACACGAACCATAATAACGCCTGCACCATCACACACAATGGACACCATTGCTTGGCTTTCACTCCCTGATACCATATACTCCAAAAACTGTAAGGCAGCGCAAAAATATTGATAATTGCCAACCATGTTATCAAATGTGGGAAAAACAGTATAATTGCCGTGTTCGATATAAAATATCCCAACCCGATTTCGCTCCAGCTGATGATGCCGAACAGCGACGCAGCACCGGATTCAAGAATATTGTTGCAATCCGCTTGTTTAAACAGCGAACATATTTTGTCGCCATATCCGCTCCGCACGTGCAAATGCTTTAAGAACAACAGATAGCCCGCATAGATTCCTGCCATGCTCAACAAAAGCAATAACAGCAGCCCCGTATCGGCATACACTTTTGTTGCGGCAAAAGTTATGAGAAAAGCAACTGCCAAAGCGATAATTGCAATATATTTTTTTGCTTTGCCGATGTTCTCTTTCTGTTTATGGCGCAAATAATCCGGCTCTGCGGATTGTACGCCGGGTTGAGCCATCAGCACAACCCCCGACCATATTTTAAAGAACTCATCGGTGGAAACCGAAACAGGCTTTCTATTCCACAAATAGCGCACATACTCCGCGTCAATGGCATCCACTACCACAAAGTCGCCACCGGCTTGAGCAATAAACGGCGGTGTTGCCGAAAGAATATCGGCTTTTTGCTCCACACGAAATCCCGCATTTTCAATACCGTAAGCCGTAAGCATATCCGACAATCCAAACAAATCGTATTTGTTGGGATGTTCGTTGAACAACTTATCAGCGTAATAGCGGGTATGTTTTACGTTGAGTTGTTCGAGAAATTGAGTGAATATACTGTTAGAAGTGAGCATAGAAATAGAAGTAGTATGATACTTAGATAATATATGGTTCAATCTTCGGCTGGAACTTCAATCACAACACGTACACCATTAATAATAACAACGATATATTTTTTTTCACCTCCTCCTTTTAATGAGGCTAACGCGCTTTTCGGTATTTGCTTAAACCGATTAATTTCTACTCTTTTTTGTTTCATTTCTTTCTGTTTTCTAGTTTTTAAATTGGGTTATTATTCTGTGACAAACATAACTCATTTACTTCTAATAACCCCTAACCAACCCCTAAAATCGCCTAACCGTTCTTAACAAAATTACCTAATCTAAAATTAGGTATTGAAGTAAATTAATTTTACTGTAAGTAACTTACCGTATTTTCAGGTAAAATCAGTATATTTGTGCCTTATAACTTTGTCATAATTACAGAAATGAAAAAACGTTTTGCAATATTTACCTTATTAATCTTGATGTTTTTGGTTATTTCACAAATAGTGTGGATTATCCAAGTGACTGAGAGAGATAAAAGCAGGTTTAGAAAAGAGTTAGAAACCATTTTAAATGATTTGGTTAAACATCAAGTAACACAACAAACCTATAATGTATTTGGGATAAATCCTCAAAACCCTAAGTTACAGTTATCTTATATGAATACTGACTCAACTATTCAAAATGAAAAAACTTATGGCAGTTTCAATACTTCAGAGTATGACAAAAGTTCATCGCTCTCCCAGTTTATAGAAGCAGCTATGGCTGAAAAACTTTTAGAGGAAGAACCATTGAATCTGTCGATAATAGATTCCCTTTTGCATGTTAACTTTCCATACGCTTCCGAGTTTTCCGTCTATTCATTAAAAATGAAAAAAGGTCAAGAAACAACTAATTTATTATATTATGGGAAAAATGTCGAGAAACAACTAAATGATACAACAAAAGGTGCATTTATTGCCATCCCCTTAGGAACAAGCGGAACACATCTGTTTGTATCGCGCTTTGTGTTCAAGCCATCAATAATAACCCGCAGGTTAACAGCACTCATTGTTATGTCGGGCATTGCGGTTATTGCCGTCGCCATTCTCCTGTTTGTGTTACTGTTTCAACTGAAACGACAAATAGTTCGCTTACAGGTACACGAAAAACGGGTAAGAGGCATTGTACACGATTTAAAGTCACCCCTTGCATACGTTTACTCAATGTTGGGACTTTTTGAATTGAGCGAACCGACAAGTGAGCAGCTTGTTATTGGAAAATCGCGTGTAAAACGCCTATCTGGAAATATTGAGCGAATGCTTGAAGAGATACAGTTTAACGAGAAAAAACACGCAACATTGCAGCGTAAACCTTACAATTTGGAGCAACATTGCAGCGAAATAGCAGAAGACCTGCAACTTATTTACAAAGAAAAGAGCATCAGGGTAATATACGCTTTGTCACCCGAAGCACAAACAATTTGTGCAGATGCTTTTTATTTTGACAGCTGCTTGCGAAACCTGTTAGACAATGCGATAAAATATTCGGGAGAATCGCCAATAATCACGGTAACCTCCAAGCGCGAGAAAAATAAAATCTTCATCGCTATTGCCGATAACGGAGTAGGCATCGCCAAAAAAGAACAGCAATTGGTGTTCACCTCCTTTTTCAGATCTGCGCAACATGCTTTGGTGGCGGGACATGGACTTGGCTTACAGTCTGTGCAACAAATCGTAAAAGCGCATGGCGGTAAAATTACGTTGATAAGTAAAATCGGTAACGGAAGCATATTTACCATCTGCATTCCCGATAGATAAAACAGAGTTCGTATGGAAAAATTAAAAGTACTATTTGTTGATGACGATATCGACTTTGGAAAACTGATGCACATAGGACTTACCGCCTTGAGACATGACGTGCATTTTCAAACCTCGCTGTCGGGCATTGAGGGAGTTATCGCGCAATATTCACCGTCCATTATCGTACTCGATGTAGAGATAGGAAATGAAAACGGGATAGAAAAAGCGCGACAAATAGTTCGACAATTTCCGTCTATCCCCATTTTGTTTGTTTCTTCACATACCGACATCTCATTTATAGCTCAAGGACTTGATGTTGGTGCAGTTAATTACCTTAAAAAACCTTTTGACATACAAGAATTGGATGTTTATATTAAACGATTTGCGAAACAACAACGGCAGGAAAAGAGTATTTATTTAGGCAATTATTGGCTGAATACTGAAACAGCTGAATTATATTATAATAATCATCTTTTAAAACAACTCAGCCCATTGGGAAAAAACGCCTTGCAGTTGCTTTGGGAAAACAAAAATACCGCCGTTTCAAATGATATGTTATCGAGGGTCTTGTGGGGAAAAGAATATGCATCAAATTTAGATGCAAGCATACACAATTTAATTTCTAAATTGCGAAAAATATTAAACAAGGACAAAAAACTGTGGATAACTACCGTTAAAAGAGTAGGATATCAATTGACCGTTTTGTGATTTACATTCCCTCCTCCTTGGCGCTCTCATTTCTAATGCAAGGTTGAAAGATTGCCATTAGGTATAATATTAGGACAAATTTACGTGTCTAAAAGTAGACAAAAACTACCATTTTAAAACCACAAAAGGGATTTACATTTTACCATAAATCCCTTTTCTGTATTCATTTTCACCCTGTAGCGAGAGGGGGGCATGATCCCCCGACCTCATGATTATGAATCATGCGCTCTAACCAACTGAGCTATCTCGCCAACATTTAACAAATTTGTAATTCAAATTCGAGGTGCAAAAGTAGTACAACTTTTTTAATTTTGCAACCTCAAAACAATAAAACCGAACAAAAATTTGTTTTTTACTCCAAAGCCATTAGAGCAAACGATGCCAGCCAGTGTTCTCCACCGTAATTTCCATCGAATACAAGCGGAAGCGCATTATTCAATAACTTTTGTGCGGTTTCTTCAAAATGTGATTTCAACGGATGGCCATTAGACAAGGATTTAGCAACTCCCTTCATACACCACGCTCTTGAAAACGACAATCCCACCAAGTGGACCGTTTGATAATCACTTAAATCACTAACAACAGGAATTTCACTAATTCTCTCTATCCCTTTTTGTGTATAAAAAGTGTTTAACCATTTTTCGAAATCGCTACGCGAAAGAATTCTTCTCATCAAATCAGCAATTTCTAAACTGGGAGAGAAAAAATCGGCACCATCGGGTTCCAAATGTGCCGGAGTTTCTGTGTTATCTCCATAAAAATAGACCGATTTTTTTATCAATTCTTTTTCAAACTCTTTATCGTCACATTCTCGTGCCCAATCAATTGCAAAACCAAGTGCAAAAGCAGAGTTCGGATGTACGCCGGTTCTGTTCGGATATGTTTGCTTGGGCAAATATTCTCTCCACAACTCAATAATTTGCTTCGTGAGCGGTTGAAGATTTTCATGCCATTGCCGAGCCATCGGATTATCCCACGATACCAACTCCTCATCCAATTTCAGCAACCACGCCCAGCCGTAAGTTCGTTCAAATCCTTTACCTGTTACATATTTTGTAAAGTATTCCTTTTCAACCTCAATTGCCGACTTATCAAAAGAGCTATTCAACTTTGCAATAATTTCATTTTTGTTGGAAATATTGGGTTTAGTCTTCAGTAAACGAATTAACATCCAATGTCCGTGAACGCTGCTGTGCCAATCGAAACACCCGTAAAAAACAGGATGCAGCGCCTTGGGCGAAAGCCCCACTTCATCGGCAGAACCATACGTGTGTCCCGGCTTATTGGGATATTCCTGATCAATACAATTAAGCGGTAAGGCAGATAATTTAAGGGCAATCTCATCTGTAAACCCAATAGATTGTTGAGCTGTCAATTGCGTGAGATTCAGAGTAGCAGCTAAAATGACACAAAGTAAAATACAGTTTTTCATTTCTTTTTTATTTCAAAGGTAATCATTTATTCGAAATATTTGTTTTTGTTTACGTTCAAATAACGTATTTTTGCAGCAAATCCGAAATCCGAGAACTTATCTGCCCTATGGCGGATTCCAAATCCCAATTTTAAACGTGATTTATCCCGAAAATTTTGAGCAAAAAATAGAATTCTTCAAAGTTAGAGAATTGCTAAAACAGCATTGTCTTAGTTCGTTAGGAAAAGAAAAGGTGGAAGAAATGCAATTTTCCACTGCTTTTGAAGAGATTGATGTGCAACTGTCGCAAACCGATGAATTTGTGCATATATTACAAGAAGAAGACTCTTTTCCGTCGGATAATTTTTATGATGTGCGCGATGTTCTCAAACGCATTCGCGTGGCGGGTTCGTGGATTGAACAAAACACCTTGTCAGAGTTAAATAAATCACTGCAAACCATCAATTCAGTTGTAAATTTTTTCAAAAATGACGATGAAAAAGCGGAGCGCTATCCACATTTAATGCAATTAACCGAAAACGTATTTGTCTCGCCCGAAATCAGCAAGAAGATAGAACGCATTATAGACGAATTCGGACAAATAAAAGACAACGCGTCACCACAACTGAGTGCCATTCGGAGGAAAATAACCTCAACACTTAACGGAATTTCCCGAAGTTTGAATTCGATTCTGCGCAAAGCGCAAGCCGAAGGCTTTGTAGAAAAAGACGTAGCGCCCAGTATGCGCGACGGACGGCTGGTAATCCCCGTAAATCCGGCTTTTAAACGAAAAATAAAAGGTATTGTGCACGATGAATCCGCATCGGGAAAAACCGTTTATATTGAACCATCGGAAGTGGTGGAAGCCAACAATCGCATTCGCGAACTGGAAAGCGATGAACGCCGCGAAATCATCCGTATCCTTACCGAATTCACCGATTACCTACGCCCTTTCCTACCCGATCTGTTAGAATCGTACGATTTTTTGGCGCAAATAGATTTCATCCGCGCCAAAGCCAAATTTGCCCTGCAAATAAATGCGTTAAAACCAAGTTTTGAGAATAAACTCATCATAGATTGGGTGCAGGCCGTTCATCCGCTTCTCTTTCTGGCACTGCAAAAACAAAACCGAAAAGTAGTTCCACTTGATATTATACTGGAAGATAAAAATCGGATTTTGGTAATCTCCGGTCCCAATGCCGGCGGAAAATCGGTTTGTCTGAAAACCGTCGGATTATTACAATACATGCTTCAATGTGGGCTATTAGTTCCCTTGCGCGAAAACTCAAAAATGGGAATGTTTAGTGATATTTTTATCGATATCGGTGACGAGCAATCCATCGAAAACGACCTCTCCACTTACAGTTCCCATCTGCAGAACATGAAGTTTTTTGTAAAAAACTGCAACGAGCATTCGCTGTTGCTTATCGACGAATTCGGAAGCGGAACCGAGCCTCAAATTGGTGCAGCCATTGCCGAATCCTTGTTAGACAGATTTAATCAAAAAAAATCCTTTGGAGTTATCACAACACACTACCAAAACCTTAAGCATTTTGCCAACGAAAACGAAGGTGTAATCAACGGCGCCATGCTATATGACAGGCATGAGATGCAACCGCTTTTCCAACTTTCCATCGGAAATCCGGGAAGCTCCTTTGCCGTGGAAATCGCCCGAAAAATCGGCTTGCCCGATAATGTTATTGCTCAGGCTTCAGAAATTGTCGGCAGTGATTACATCAATATGGACAAGTATTTGCAGGATATTTCACGCGATCGCCGCTACTGGGAACGCAAACGCGATGAGGTGCGCCGCGAGCGAAACCGATTAAGTGAAATTTCGGAAAAATACGAAACCGAAATGGAAGAAATTAACCGGAAGAAAAAAGAAATTCTTGCTCAAGCTCAACAACAAGCCGAGCTGCTTATCGCAGAAAGTAATGCACGCATAGAAGGCACCATTCGCCAAATCAAGGAATCACAAGCCGATAAAGAAAAAACCAAACAAGCCAGACAATCGCTCACAGAATTTAAGGAAAAAATTGCTCCTGTTAACTCTCCCAAAGAGAAAAAAATAGTACGCAAAAAACATATACAAAAACCCGCAACTCGTAACTCGCAACTCGCAACAGGAGATACCGTCCGCATGAAAGGTCAAACCGCCACCGGCGAAATCCTGGAAATACAAGGCAAAAAAGCTATCGTTGTTTTCGGCGTAATAAAATCGACTGTTGAGCTGGAGAAATTAGAAAAAGTAAGCAACAATCAACTAAAAAAAGAGAACAAATCGTCCAATACACGCGACCTGTTACACGAGCGCAAGATCAATTTCAAGCAAGACATCGATGTGCGTGGAATGCGTGGCGACGAAGCGTTGCAAGCCGTGATGTATTTTATCGATGATGCTATTCAATTGAGCATTTCACGCGTTCGAATTCTTCACGGAACCGGCACCGGCGCTCTGCGTCAAATCATTCGAGATTATTTGAGAACGGTTTCAGGTGTCGCCCATTTTCAAGACGAACATGTTCAGTTTGGCGGTGTCGGAATTACGGTTGTGGATATCGAGTGAGTGGAAAGCGAAATACGACGTGGCGGCTTGGAGAAAAGGTGATAGGGCGAATTCGGGAAATGGTTTCTCGCATCATCTGACGGTTTCAAGTCCGCCTGATGCATTAAAAATTACAATTTACGAATGACGATTTAAACAACAATCAACCGCTGCCCACAAAGTCCCCTTTAGGGGATTTATGGATAAAATGAGAAAAATTGACTTTTCGGAGTGGACTCAACCTTGTACTTTAAACTTTTATTTTATCTTTGCACGAAAAATATTTTTTTGTGCATAAAATTAACAAATAAAACTTACTGTTATGATGAAATTTTCAAAACCCTTTTGGGTCGCGAACTTCGTAGAACTACTTGAACGTCTGGCATTTTATGCCGTATTTATTGTCATCACCTTATACCTGTCCAATGTCTGGGGATTCTCCGATGTTCAGGCAGGACTCATTTCGGGAGTTTTCTCTGCCCTACTCTATCTACTTCCATTATTTACAGGAGCTTATGCTGATCGAATCGGATTTCGTTCAGCTATTATTCTGGCGTTTGCACTTCTCACGTTAGGATACGGTGGATTGGGATTACTTCCCACCATGCTTGAAAGTGCCGGTTTGGTTTCATACGACATGACCACTACTTTCACAGGACTTAAAGAAAGCCCGATGCAGTGGAGTATTGTTCCCGTTATGATACTGATTGTTATTGGCGGTGCATTCATTAAATCGGTTATTTCCGGCACCGTGGCACGCGAAACCACTACCGAAACCCGTGCGCGCGGATATGCCATTTTTTACATGATGGTTAATATCGGCGCTTTTCTTGGAAAAACGGTTGTTGATCCGTTGCGCCGAAGCATGGGCGATCAAGGATTGGTTTATCTCAACTATTTTTCGGCCAGCATGACATTGATGGCATTCATCGCTGTATTTTTCCTCTATAAATCAACACATACCGAAGGAAAAGGAAAGAGTTTCCTCGAAATTGGGCAGTCGATGATAAAAGTTTTCATGAACTTTCGTTTACTGATTCTGATTCTGATTATCAGTGGTTTTTGGATGATTCAAAGCCAAATGTATGCTACTATGCCTAAATATGTAATTCGATTAATTGGCGAAGCTGCATCACCGGGATGGTATGCCAACGTAAATCCATTGGTGGTATTTGTATTGGTGAATTTTATAACCTCCGCTATGAAGAAACGTTCCGCGGTTTCATCCATGATGATAGGAATGATAATAATTCCGCTTTCGGCTCTGGTTATGTCTTTCGGCAACCAAATCGGTGGTGCTTATATTGCCGGAATGCATCCTGTAGCTTTTATGATGATTGTGGGAATTGCCATGCAAGCCGTTGCAGAATGTTTTATTTCGCCCCGATTTTTAGAATATTTTTCGCTGCAAGCGCCCAAAGGTGAGGAAGGACTATATTTAGGGTTCAGCCATTTACACTCATTTTTCTCTTATCTGTTTGCTTTCGGACTTTCGGGATTCTTACTCGAAAGATACTGTCCCGATCCACGATTATTTACCAATGCTGAAGGCGTATTGGATAAAGTTGCTTATGCAGCTGCAACTCAAAACGCTCATTATATTTGGTACTTTTTCGTAGGAATTGGAGCCATTTCCGCTATCGCATTGTTTTTCTATTCCAAAATAGTTAAAAATCTTGACAAAAAGAAAGAATTAGTTACAGAATAAATTTTATTTATTATTTATTACTCACTTATTTATTAAATTTCTGTATTAATTGCGGGATTTTCATTATTTTTGTCATTGGAAAATCTTTTTAAAAATCATGACATGCGACTAGATTTAAGTTCATACATTACACTCGAAAGAATACCGCAAAGGTATTACAAACCGGAAAACGATTTTGAAGAGTACACGCTCAGCCGCTTCGAAAAAATACCGACTCATATTTACGAAAAAATAGATCGTGCAGCAAAAAAAGTAGCCAATGATATTGTGAGGCATATGCAGAAGAATCAGGCTGAAGAAAAACCATTTATATTAGGAGTATCGGGAGGTTCTTCTCCAATTCAGGTATATGACGAGTTGATAAAGCATCACAAAAACGGCATAACTTTCAACAACCTAATCGTATTCAATATTTATGAGTTTTATCCGGTTTTCGAACCATCATTAACCAATTTACAATCAATAAAAGACTGTTTTTTAAACCATGTTGATATAGATCCGAATAATATTTATTCAATAGATGCTTCAATCGAAAAAGATCTAATCGCCGAAAAATGTGAGGAATATGAACAGGCATTACATAAATTAGGCGGACTGGATTATTTGCTTTTAGGATTGGGAAGTAAAGGAAATATCGGCTTTAACATGCCCGGGAGCAACTTACATTCTCAAACCCGCTTGGTGATGCTCGATGGAGATTCTCGTCGCGATATTGCTTCCAACTATGAATCTCTCGACAAAGTTCCCGTAAGCGCCATTACCATGGGTATTGCCGATATGATGCGGGCAAAGAAAATTGCTTTGGTTGCATGGGGTGAACAAAAGGCCGAAAGCATCAAGCAAATGGTGGAAGGAGTTGTAACGGAGTCAGTTCCTGCATCGGTTTTGCAAACACATCCCGAAGCGGATGCCTACATCGATTTGGCAGCTGCAAACGATTTAACGCGCATAAGCCAGCCTTGGCTTGTAACCAATTGCGAATGGACAAGCAAACTTATCCGTAGAGCTATTGTTTGGCTGTGTGGAATCGTAAACAAACCTATTCTGAAATTAACAAATAAAGATTATAACGATAACGGACTTAGTGAACTTGTTACTCTGTATGGTTCGGCTTACAATGTTAATATAAAGATTTTCAACGATCTTCAACATACCATTACCGGTTGGCCCGGCGGAAAACCCAATGCCGACGACACGCATCGCCCCGAAAGAGCAAAACCGTTTCCAAAACGAGTAATTATATTCAGTCCGCATCCCGATGACGATGTTATTTCGATGGGTGGAACATTTCAACGATTAGTAAATCAGGGACACGAAGTGCACGTTGCATACCAAACTTCGGGAAACATTGCAGTGGGCGACGAAGAAGTAATCAGATATGTATCGGTTTTCAAAAATCTCATCAAAGAATTTGAACCGGAAAACTCTAATGCTCTTGATAAATTATCGGACATGCTGGACTATCTCTTTCACGAAAAAGGAAAAGAAGATATCGACACACCCGAAGTTCGTTTCCTTAAAGGAAGAATTCGTCGCGAAGAAGCTCGTTCGGCTGATAGATATGTGGGGTTACCGGCCGACAACGTACATTTCCTCGATCTTCCTTTTTACGAAACCGGAAGAGTAAAAAAGAATCCCATTTCTGAGAAAGACGTAAAAATAGTAAAAGACTTTATTGAAAGTATAAAACCGCATCAGATTTATGTAGCAGGCGACCTCGCCGATCCACACGGTACGCACAAAATATGCTTAGATGCAATTTTGGCATCTATTGATATTGTAAAAGATGACGAATGGTACAAAGATTGTCGTGTTTGGATGTATCGAGGAGCTTGGATGGAATGGGAAATAGACCACATTGAAATGGCTGTTCCCATCTCACCCGAAGAACTTCGTCAAAAACGAAACGCCATTCTCCGCCACCAATCACAAATGGAAAGCGCCCCTTTCCTTGGCGACGACGAACGACTGTTCTGGCAACGTTCCGAAGAGCGCAATCGCGCAACTGCCGATATGTACGACAAATTGGGCTTGGCATCCTACGAAGCTATCGAAGCATTCGTGGAGTACAAACCAATCAGATAAATTTAAAAACTGTTTCGAATTTACTTCACTTCTCAATGCATTTGATGAGAGGAAAGGGGTGTATGCCTCTTCCGCACAACACAAATGCATAAATAATTATTATAAATTACAATTATCTTGAAAAAAAGTTGTATATTGAGCCCAAATTATAATGAGCAGTTATGCTTAAAGAGAAGTTTCATATAGAGTTTGTGATGGGAAGTGCCACACAAGCAAGTTTGTGGAGAATGATCAGTCAGATTGACGGATTATCGGAATGGTTTGCCGATGAAGTGGCAATGAATGAAGACGAAAGTATCTATACATTTTTTTGGGGCAAATCAGACAACCAGGCAGAAATTATAAATCTAAAGCCTCAGCAAAGCATTCGTTTTCGATGGATAGATGAGGAGAATGAAAATATATATTTCGAATTTCAGCTTCACAAATTGGAGTTATCCAACGAAATTGCATTGCAAGTTACCGATTTTGCAGAACCCGATGAAAAAGGTGATGCCATTGTTTTGTGGGAAACCCAAATAGATAAAATGAAAAGGCAACTTGGAGTTTCATAATAAAAAACATGCGGAACAATTGATAGTCGCTCCGCATCTCCTTTTTTCATTATCAAATGTCTCGTCCTGAAATAGCGTTACATAAAAAAAATCACAATGAAAGAAAAAG
>JAUNUM010000153.1 GCA_030538215.1 Bacteroidia bacterium | reverse complement strand
TTGCGTGCAAAGTTACGATAATCAGCGAAAAAAACAAGGAAAGTTTGGTTTTTTTTATGCTTCGCTCCCAACAACCGCGCTCCGAAAAACAGGCGCGTTTATGTTTGAGAAATGGTTGCGCGACGGTTAATTTGAGTAGTTTTTTTTCATTAGAGTTTATATAAAATAGTTTATTAACGATTTCTTTTACATACCTTTGCATTACAGTAAAAAACGTAATGCAAAATGAAATACGACAAAGTTCGAAAAACTCCGAGTCAATTGCTCTCTTTGACAGGTTTTACAGAAGTGGAATTTGAATCTTTCGTTCCTTGTTTTGAATATCACTGGCAAGAGTACTACTCTCATTATACGCTTTCAGGTAAACCAAGACAGCGGATTTCTTATAATCGAAAGACCAGCAAGATTCCTCTTACTAAGGATAAATTGTTATTTAACGTGAGTTCGATATAAGAAATATGCTTGAAAATTAGGAATATAGCAGAAAAATCAGTAATTTTATAGTGTTGAAATACAAATATTTACTAAAATTTCCGCTATGATTCCAGAGGATAAAGTTACTGATATTTTTTTTATAATCGATGAATTTTTTAAAGAATTTGACACCATCATACGCGAACATTCTTTAGAAAACCCGGGCACAAAGAAAAGAAACCGCAAATTTACGATGTCCGAAAGCGAAGTAATGACCATTCTACTCTTATTTCATTTCGGAGCATTCAAGAACTTGAAGAGTTTTTATGTTTTTTACGTTCAAAGGCATATGCAGAAAGATTTTCCGGCAACCGTTTCCTATAACCGCTTTGTGGAACTACAAAGAAGGGTGTGTATCCCATTGGCTGTCTTTGTTAAGATGATGTGCTTGGGTAAGTGTACGGGCATCTCTTTTATCGACTCCACCCCTCTTCGAAGCTGCCACATTAAACGGGAGAAACAGCACAAAACCTTTAAAGGAATTGCCGCAAAAGGACAGTGTTCCATTGGCTGGTTTTACGGTTTCAAACTGCATTTGATCATCAATGACAAAGGTGAAATTTTGGATTTCATCTTAACACCGGGCAATGTGGATGACAGGGAACCGCTCAAAAGCATGGACTTACACAAGCGCATCTTCGGAAAACTTTTCGGGGATAAAGGGTATATCTCGAAAGACCTGTTTGAACAACTTTTCGTGGATGGAGTGCATTTGATTACCAAACTGAGAAAGAACATGAAAAATGCCCTGATGCTTCTACAGGATAGGATTATGCTGCGTAAAAGAGCATTGATAGAATCCGTGAACGATGAATTGAAAAATATGTGCCAAATAGAACATACCCGTCACAGGAGTTTCGACAACTTTGTTATCAACATTCTTTCCGCCTTGGCTGCATATTCATTCTTTCCGAAAAAGCCCTCGATTAATACGAATACAGAAATTATTGATCAAGAAAGATGGGTTGCGGCTTAGGTCGAACTCACGTTATTTATCTTGTCTTATTTGAAGAACAACCCGTTACAGGAGTACCATGGAGCAACCTATGATATGAGGCAGCCCCAGTGCAACAGGTGGGTTCATCTTTTATCGGAGATTTTACTTAAAACGCTCAAAACGTTGGGCGAATTACCCGATAGGAACCACCTGAGAGTAAAATATCTGACGGAGCAATGTCAAGACCTGCTGCTTGATGGCACGGAAAGACCCATTGAGCGTCCACAAGAGAGCGACAGGCAAAAATCCTGTTATAGCGGTAAAAAAAACTCATAACGTGAAGAATAACCTGCTTTGTACGCCAAACAAGCGCATTGTTTGGTTGTCAAAGACTTGTGAAGGTCGCATGCATGACAAAAAAATACAGGATGAGCAACCCTTAACCTTGTCCAAAGGAATTACATTGTGGCAGGATACCGGTTTTTTAGGACACAAACCTAAAAATATAACGGTAAAAATGCCGTCAAAGAAACCCAAAGGCAAGGAATTATCCGATATGCAAAAAAAAGAGAACAGGGAAATTTCAAGTTTTCGGATTTTTGTAGAACATGCTATTGGGGGAGTCAAAAAATGTCGTATTGTAAAAGAACGCTTTCGATGCCGCAAGTTCGGCTTTAACGATTTAGTCATGCTTATTGCTTGCGGACTACATAATTTTAGAATGTCAATGTCTTTGAATTTGAAATATATAGAATTTTATTCAGTATAATGTCTAATATTTATTTTGAAATTTCAGAATATGAGAAATGGATTGGTCCGGCAACGGCAGATTATTTATGGCCTAACTATGTAGGGGATGTAAAACAATGTAAAAATTAACATTAGAGGTTATATTAATTAGTTTCTCATGTATTTAGTTTACAGTTATATTACACCTGAAAGGTGTTATTTCCATATCCGCCGCGGCGGACATTGACCTACGGCAGAAATAACCCAATCCCAACCCGACCCGAAGTGGTCGAACTTTCAATGTACCGCCTTTCAGGCGGACGATTTAGGGGGTATTTCTTCCGTAAGCTGCACTCGTTCCTCTCTTGCATACGGTTATGAAAATATTACCCTGCGGGTAAAATTGTATAAATCAAGCTTATATCATTTTAATCAATATAAACTCTATTATAAATAACGTGAGTTCGATATAAGGATTTTGATTAAAATTCGCTGATAATGAATAAGGTAATAAGGTTTTAATCCCTTCCAATCCTATTTGTACTAAGGTTGTGGTAGAAAATAAGGTTTTCAAAAGGAACAAATAACCTTATTTGCATTTTCTCAACCTCGTATGTTTGCATTTTCTATTTTATATTTACAAAAATAGACAGAACTT
>JAUNUM010000040.1 GCA_030538215.1 Bacteroidia bacterium | reverse complement strand
CTTTTTCTTTCATTGTGATTTTTTTTATGTAACGCTATTTCAGGACGAGACAAGTATTAAAAAACAAAAGAGGCTGCCGGATTTTTTATCCCTACAGCCTCTTCCTCTTTTCACAAACTCTACTTTAAATTTCCTCGAACCTTGCGGTGAAGAATCTTAATTGTTTAGGTTCATATACAAACCGTAATCCTTTTATTTGCTCTTTGTGGGCATACAATTTAATTACCGCATCGGCAACCACATCCATGTGACGATAAGTATAAACGCGACGTGGAATAGTTAAACGAACAGTTTCCAACTTAGGCGCATGGTTTTTACCGGTAGCTTTATCACGTCCGGCCGAAACAATACCGCGTTCCATACTGCGTACTCCCGATTCTACATAAAGATTTGCTGCCAAACTTTGAGCCGGAAACTGATCTTGTGTCAGATGCGGACAAAAACGACGAGCATCCAAGAACACCGCATGTCCGCCAATGGGTTCGATAATTGGAATTCCGGCAGCTTTAAGTTTTTCGCCCAAATAACGAACTTGCTTGATGCGGTGTTCGATGTATTCAAATTGCATGGATTCACGCAAACCGATTGCCATGGCTTCCATATCACGTCCGGCCATTCCGCCGTATGAAGGCATACCCTCGTAAACAACCACCAATTCTTTTGCGGTGGCAAAAAGCTCTTCGTCGTTCATACACAAGAAACCACCGATGTTTACCAGACAGTCTTTCTTGCCGCTCATGGTGCAACCGTCGGCATAGCTAAACATCTCGTGAACGATATCTTTGATGGATTTATCGGCAAATCCTTTTTCCTGCTCTTTTATGTAATATGCATTTTCCACGCAGCGGGTAGCATCGTAGAAAACTTTAATACCGTATTTGTTTGTGAGAGCTCTCACGGCGCGCATATTTTCCATAGAAACGGGTTGTCCTCCGGCCAAGTTCACGGTAACCGCCAAGCAAACGTAAGCAATATTTTCGGCACCTTTTTCTTCGATAAGTTTCTCCAGTTTATTCAAGTCGATATTTCCTTTAAAGGGGATATCGAGCCCGGCATCGTGTGCTTCGTCGCGGATAATATCTACAAATATTCCTCCGTTGCGCTCTTGGTGATACCGTGTGGTGGTAAAATACATGTTTCCGGGAACGTATTGTCCGGGTTTGATAGCTATTTGCGAGAGCAAGTTTTCGGCTCCGCGCCCTTGATGCGTGGGCACAATGTGTTTAAAACCAAAAAGTTCTCTTACCGTGGCTTCCAGGTGGTGAAAGTTTCTGCTGCCTGCATAGGCTTCGTCACCCATCATCATTCCTGCCCATTGCTTGTCGCTCATAGCGTTAGTTCCACTATCGGTAAGCAAATCGATATAAACATCTTCGGAGTTGATGAGGAAAGTGTTGTAACCTGCTTCTTTTACAACTTTTTCACGTTCTTCACGTGAGATCATTTTAACGGTTTCAACCGCTTTAATGCGGAAAGGTTCCGCCGGATATTCGTTTAAGTTCATAATAAGTGGTATTAATTACTGAGTATATTGTATTATTTCCCCAAAATTATGACAAAAAGACGAAACCGCAAAAGATTTAAGCCATATTTTTTAAAATTATTTGACAAATAGAAATATCTACATTTCTAAAAGACAAAAAAACAAGGAAATTAGAAGTTAGAAATTGAGAAGAGAAGCTCAGAAGCTTTGCCTTTACTCTTTATTTCAACAAATCCGGCCTCAACCGTTTTGTGCGCTCATGGGATTGCTCCAGCCGCCATTCTGCGATTTTTCGTTCGTGTCCCGAAAGTAAAATATCGGGAACGCGCCAGCCGTTGTATTCTGCCGGGCGGGTGTAAACGGGTGGAGCTAATAAATTATCCTGAAACGAATCGGAAAGCGCGGATTGTTCATCACCAATAACGCCGGGAATAACGCGTACAACGGCATCGGCAATTATGGCAGCGGCAAGTTCACCACCGGTTAAGACAAAATCGCCAATGGAAATTTCACGTGTAATCAAATGCTCACGCACCCGATAATCCACGCCTTTATAATGTCCGCATAAAATGATGATATTTTGTTTTAGTGAGAGTTCATTGGCAATTCCTTGGGTAAATTGTTCGCCATCGGGTGTAGTAAAAATTACTTCATCGTAATGGTACTGCGATTTTAGGTGCGATATACATCTGTCAATCGGCTCAATTTGCAATACCATTCCGGCTTCGCCGCCAAAAGGATAATCATCTACACGTTTATGCCTATCAAGCGTGTAATCGCGAAGATTGTGTAATCCAAACTCCACTAAACCTTTGTCTTGAGCACGTTTAAGAATGGAGTAATTGAGCGCTCCGGCAATCATTTCCGGCAAAACGGTAATTATATCTATCCTCATAATCAGTTGTCAGTTATCAGTTGTTAGTAGAGACGTTGCGTGCAACGTCTCTACACCGCGCACCATCTGTACTGTGAATATTTTCTATCGTCAAGTCGCCCCTTCGCCTCGTCTCCATATCGCCCTTTTTCAACTGCCACCCCCGGTTCCAGTGCCTGCTCCTTCTTGTGAACTTCCTCCTTTCAAGACATCTTCGTTGGTAATGGTTCGTTGAACTTTTTTGACCGAAGATTTCAAATCGCCAAAACGATAAGTTAAACTTAAACGGAAGCTACGCATTGGGTTAAGGAAATAGTTCTCTTGAACAAAACCATCGCCTCGTGTTGTCGATTTAAACTCCCGATACTTATTAAACGGATTAGACACATTAAGTGATATATCCAATTTTTTATTAAATAGGCTCTTCATTGCACTAAAAGAGTAGAAATAAAATGCCGATTGTTTCGTTTGCAACTGTATATCAGTAGAGAATAGTCCTCCATTGGCGCTAAGTCTAAAATCCTGAGGAAGAGTAAATGTGATATTGCCGAACGCCCGACCCGAGAATCCGCTATTTTTCAGCTTAGAGTCTTCTGCACTTTGTATTTGAGTATAGTTGATATTCGTATTCAACGTCATACGAACTACCGAGGTTGGTGTCCAACTTACAAATCCGCTTAAGCCAACAGATTGATTACGTCCTATATTGCGATAAGTGTTATGCGTTACACCTTTATCATCAACAAAAACGTAAGAGGTGATGGAATTAGGCGTGTAGGAATAACTTAGCGTTGTATTGTAGTTTACTTTTTGTGCAAACGAGCCGTAATTGATATTGAAGTTATGCGATTGCTCTGCATTCAAATCCTTGTTTCCATACCTGATATTATTGGGGTCAGCATCGTTTACATAAGGATTAAGGTACCAAATTCCCGGGCGCGATACGCGCATGTTGTATCCCCAGCGCAGCGTTTTTGTCATTCCTAATTGATACGAAAAAGCCACAGAAGGAACAGCATCGAAAAAGTTTGAAGGCACTACCGCTTCATTTTTAACACTTATAAAATGTACTTTTTGTGTGGTGTGTTCTCCCCTAAGACCTAATTTTAATCCAAACTTTCCGGTTTTGAAGCCATAACCCGCATATCCCGATGCGATTCTTTGCGTATGATCCAAATCGTTTTTTCGTCCGGCATCTTCTTTCCATTGCCCATCGGCAACATCATAATATGTATTTTCGCCCCGGCTGGAATTATCGCGGTATATATATTTCAAACCCACTTCGATACTGTGCTTATCACTAATCGGATTCACATAATCTACTTGCCCCGTGTGCTCTATGCCGCCGGCATCGTTCAGGCTCTTCATGGTGTATCCGGTTGGGTAATAAAAGCCTACAACATTATCGTATTTGCTCTCAAATTCACTATCGTTGGGGTTTCTTTCAAAACGATACGAAACCGTTAACATTTCACCTTTCTTTTTAAAGCTACGCTGATAATCGGTAGATATATTAAAAGAACCTATCTCCATTACCGAGTTATTATTGATAAGATACGAATAGTTTCGACTTCCTTTTGATAAAATATCTTGCTCAAAATTCGAGCGAAATTTGCCTCCAAATTGCCCTACAGAGACATTGAACAGGTTAAGCGTATCTAGCTCGTAACTGAGCGATGTATTGTAAAACAATCCGCCGCCTCTATTGGCTTGACGTCCTTTTTGAGTCAACATATTATTCGGAGACATTTCTTCTCGCGTAAGCCCTACTTCCGATGTAGGACGATTATGATAAAAATAAGCACCGTTACCGGTAAAACCTAACTTTCCATATTTTAGAGACAAATACGCGTTGGCGCCATAACCTCCAAAAGTGTCGCCATTTCCGCCTACAGAACCCGAATATCCTTCATCTACCCGTTTATCGGTAATTATATTGATAATTCCGCCCACTCCTTCGGCATCGTATTTTGCTCCCGGATCGGTTATAACTTCAACATCCTTTATACTGTTTGCAGGCATACTTTTCAGCACTTGCGAAGGATTATTGGAAATCATGTTAGAGGGCTTTCCGTTCATAAAGATTTTAAAATTCGTTGAACCTTTCAGTTGAATATTATCTTCGCCATCAACCGTTACCAAAGGTACTTTACGAAGTAAATCGAGTACGTTGGAAGTGGATGATTCAGGATCGTCTTTTGCACTGTAGGTGAGTTTATCGATTTCCACTTTCACAAGCGGACGTTGAGCCGTAACGCTTATTTCTCCCAATTCGGTAGAACTTTCGGCTAACTCTATTTTTCCAAGATCAACTTGCGACTCACCATTTTCCACTTTTACATCGCGCGTTACATTATTCATCCCCACAAATTGAAACGTAAAGATATAATTTCCGGCTTGCAACGTAGTAGAGAAATTACCATTATCGTCAGCCGCCAATTTCTTTATATAATTCTGAGGAGCAGCAGCATTGGCTACAGAAATAGTTGCGTATGGAAGCGATTTCTTGTCACTTTCGCCTACTAATTGTCCTCTGACATTTGTGGTTTGAGCAAAAATAAAAACCGTAGAGAAGCAAGTAACTACAAGTAAAAAAAGTTTTTTCATAAAGTTTCTTATTGAAATTTCGGATAAAAGTAAGTGATTTTATTCAGAAAGCAATTGTTAAAAAAGTTCAGTTACGAAAATTTAGTATAGTAAGTATCGTTTTGGCAATTCTTTTAGTATTTTTAAACATCACATTTAGAAACTGTTTTGAATCCGTCAAAAGTCGGACAGGTTTTTACAAATCTTATTTTTCTTATTCTTCTTATTCTTTCAGACTGTTTTTTGCTCTTTTTCGCGCCTTTGTAAAGACGCAATGCATTGCGCCTCTACCTTCAGCCCGCTATATGATTCGAAACGAAAGCTCAAATCCATCAAAAAACCTATCCCTAAATCCCTTTCCAAAAGAAAGGGACTTGTGGCTGCAAGTGATGACTCTTAGTCCGGAATTCTTCCCCTTTGGGGAAGTTAGATGGGGTAACATTGTCTGAAAAAATTCAAAACAATTTCTTAGTTTTTACTCTGATTAGACGCAACCTCCGACAATTTTCTTACAACGAAAGGTGTTAATTTTGCATAATGAGGATAAAAAGAGATTTTTTCATATTTTTGTAGGTTGTTTTACCGAAATAACTCTTAGAAACTGTTTTGAATTAAGAGGCCGGTGAAATAAGTTGATATATTTCATTTATCATTTAAAGAAAGATTTATGCTCAATATCATTTTAATTATACTATCGGGCGTTGTGGTAGGATATTTTATCAGAAAAGTTCCGCAAGTAGTACATGTAGGAACTGCAATAAGCCTGATTATTATGCTACTGTTGTTTTTCTTAGGCATATCGGTAGGTGCAAATGAACAAGTGGTGAAAAATTTCGCCACCATCGGTTTCGATGCATTAATTATAACTCTGGGTGGAATTACAGGAACTATACTCTGTGCCTGGTGGGTGTATGCGAAGTTTTTCAAAAAAAACAAAGAATAAATAAGTAAATGTAGCAATTATTCAATGTACCAATGTGTAAATAAATCATCTAATAGTCTGATGTCTAAAAGTCTAAAAAATTGAAACAATCACTTATTTATCTTTTACTTTTTGCACTGGGCGTAATTCTTGCCTTGTTCGGGCAAATTCCCGAAGTATTGCTGAAAGACGATATCTCCAAATGGATCCTCTACGGGTTGCTATTTTTTGTGGGAATACAAATTGGCTCCAGTAAAAATATGCTTACTGCCGTAAAACGATTTGGATTCAGAATTGCTTTAGTGCCCATTGCCACTACTGTGGGAACTTTTGCCGGCGTGGCACTAATAAGCGTTTTTCTTCCCGAACGAAGCCTGAGTGATTGCCTTAGCGTAGGCGCCGGATTTGCCTATTATTCACTATCAAGCATTCTTATTTCCGAATTTCGTGGAGCAGAACTGGGCACGGTTGCCCTACTGGCAAATATTATGCGCGAATTTATCGTACTGGTTTTTACACCGTGGATGGTGAAATATTTCGGCAAACTGTCTCCCATTTGCGCCGGCGGCGCAACAACTATGGATACAACACTTCCAATTATCACTAAATACTCGGGGGCAGACTATGTGGTTGTAGCACTTTTTCACGGAATGATTATCGATTTTTCCGTACCTTTGTGGGTAAGTTTTTTCTTGAGCTTATAAAAGATGAAATCGTTTTTCCTCACCATACTTGTTCTTTATTTGGCAGCCAATATATACACGGCTGTTAGAATTTATCAACTTATTCCGGCAAATTTATGGATTAGAGTTATCGCGATAAGCATTTTTGTGCTGGGAGTTGTAAGCCTGATTGTTTTTTTCAGATTCGGTGAGAGCATGTCCGTTGGCGCAGCCGGTTTTCTCTATCAATTCGGCACGTTGTGGATGATTGCGCTTCTGTATATTTTTATCCTTGTTCTCTTTGCGGATTTATTCAAGATTATCAATCACTTTTCGCATTTTATCGATAAAGAAACTGTTCGCGGTATCTTTCATCAAAACACACTCACATCGGTTCTTGGTCTTGGAATTGTGGCGCTGATACTTTTCTTTGGCAATTTGCAATATCACAACAAAAAACGTTCGTACTTAACCATAAAAACCGATAAAATTGAGCGCCCAATAAGAATTGTGGGGATCAGCGATTTACATTTGGGATACACTATTTCGAAGAAAGAATTATTTAAATGGGTGGAGATGATTAATGCTGAAAAAGCGGATCTGGTAATTATCGGCGGAGATTTAATCGACAACCAATTGCGACCGGTTTTAACACATTCTCTCGATAAAGAATTGCAAAAATTAAACGCACCGTTAGGCATTTACGCCTGCACCGGAAATCATGAATATATATCGGGAATTAAAAACAGTATCGATTTTTACAACCGCTCGGGAATTACTTTGCTGCGTGATTCTACAATTCAAATTGATGGGTTAGCAATCATTGGCCGAGAAGATGATTCGTATAAAAATCGCAAAACATTATCGGAGCTAACAAAAAATATTGATAAACAGTTATTTTCCATCTTGCTTAATCATCAGCCTTATAATTTAGATGAAACTGCTCGGGAAGGTATCGATTTTCAGTTTTCCGGACATACACATCGCGGGCAGATTTTCCCGATTTCGTTTATTACCGATAAACTTTTCGAGCTCTCTCACGGTTATCTTCAAAAGGAAAATAGTCATTTCTACGTTTCATCGGGATTAGGAATTTGGGGCGGGAAATTTCGCATCGGCACCCGATCAGAATATTTAGTGTTGGATTTGGTAAAATGATGTTTCGGGCTATGAATAGTAATTAATAATTGGTAATTTGCTTTACAGTATGCGCTCACTTATTCTTCCACTTATTATACATCTCACGCTCAACATTCTTGTATTTCTAAAGGGTTGGGACGTTTTTAAAAAACAAAAAGTACTTCGCACGATTTGGTCGATAATCTTCTCATTCGAATTCGTAACCTATATTGTAGGATTTATATTTTTCCGTCATCTCCCTGCTAAAATTGCTCATCCTATTTACCTGATGGGCACAAGTTGGATGCTTTTTTTGCTATATTTCGGTAGCTTGATATTAATTTTCGATTTTCTGTATTTAGTATTCAAAAAGCAGCTTACACAACCTAAAGAGTTATTGAATCAGCCCCAAAAACTAAAATTAACTATTTTTCTATCATCAATTGCATTGGTTGTTTTGGTTTTGTTTTATGGTGGGTACAAATTCAATTATCCTGAAGTGCAACAAGTAAATATCGAAATAAACAAACCCGCGAGAGAAATGGAATCCGTGCGCATTGCAATGATTGGTGATTTGCATTTGGGTTATTTAATCAATCGTGATGATGCGCAACGAATGGTGGATTTGATAATGGAGCAAAAAGCCGATTTAATCCTTTTTGTAGGAGATATTCTCGACTCCCGAATTGAACCGATTTTAGAACATAAAATGGACGAAGAATTACGTCGGATTTATGCTCCATTAGGCGTATATTCTTGTACGGGAAATCATGAATATCGTTTTGAAGCCGAGCAAAAAATCCAATGGCTAAATGATGTGGGAATAACAATGCTTCGTGATTCGGCTGTTCTAATCGATAGCTCGTTTTACGTGGTGGGGCGTGAAGATTTTGTTTATCCTAACCGACTTCCATTACGTGAAATTTTAAAACAACAAAACGTAGATTTATCAAAACCCGTTATCGTACTAAACCACAATCCGCTCAACCTTGACGAAGAAATAAATGCCGAAGCCGATTTGGCTCTTTACGGACATACACATCACGGACAGGCATTTCCGGGAAATATTGCTACGCATCTGGTTTTTGAGATAGCTTATGGATATGCGAAAAAAGGTAATACGCATATTTATGTAACATCGGGTTTGGGATTAGCCGGTCCACAATATCGGATAGGAACGGTTTCGGAAATTGTGGTATTGAATGTGAAGTTTGGATATTAGAGTTTTGGATATATATTACCATCACATGAATCCTCCAAATAATGAAACACGGACATATTACGTCTCTACAATTTTATAAATACTCCACAGCCCTCTCCAAATGCACTGAGTGCGAACCTTTCAGCAACACATAATATCCTATTAACGGATTTTTCTTTAACTCTTCTATTAACTGTTCAACCGTTTCAAAAGTAAGCATGCTAGTTGAGTCACTCGCAATTGTATTATTGGAAGCAAATATGGAGCCTACCAAATACGTTTTATTAAACGATTGCCCACGCAAATACTCCAACATTTTCTGGTGTTCTTCTTCGGCAATATCTCCTAACTCTTTCATCTCACCAAGGATAACTGCTTTCGGTAAATCGGTTGGGATTTTCACAAAAAACTCAAGCATAGCTTTCATGCTTGTCGGGTTGGCGTTGTAAGCATCAATTATGAGATCATTATTTTCGGTACGCTCAAACTGCGAACGATTATTTTTCGGCTCGTATGCTTCAAGAGCATTACTTATATGCTCGGCATTGATGCCGAAATATTTGCCGATAGCAGCGGCGGCCAACGCGTTATCAAGATTATATTCTCCCACCAAACGTGTTTTTACCCGATGCGGGTGTTCGAAAAAATTCCAATCGAAATAAAGAAAAGGAGTTTCCGCAGATAATGTTCCCGACACAAAAAGATCAGGATTATCACGACCATACAAAATGCGATCCATTCCTTCCGATATATCGTTTAATATATCGTTATCTTTATTCACAAACACTTTTCCTTCGTGTTCACGAATAAAATCGTAAAGTTCACATTTGGTCTTAATCACATTTTCCACCGAGCCAAAACCTTCGATATGTGCTTTTCCGATATTGGTAATCAATCCGATATTGGGTTCGGCAATGGCACACAGTTCGCGAATTTCTCCGGGATGGTTAGCGCCCATCTCCACCACACCAATTTCATGCAACTTATTCATCGACAACAACGTGAGCGGAACACCAATATGATTGTTGAAGTTTCCTTGCGTGAAAGCCACATTAAACTCTTTGGAAAGAATGGTAGCAAGCAGCTCTTTGGTAGTGGTTTTTCCATTGGTTCCGGTAATTCCCACGATGGTTATTTTCAGTTTTTGTCGATGATAATTGGCAAGTTTTTGTAATGTTTTCAGCACATTTCCAACCACAATAATACGTGGATTCTCAATCTTATCAGCATCCCATTCATCTACTACTGCATAAGCACATCCTTTCTCCAGTGCACTTTCGGCAAACAAATTACCATTAAATCGCTCACCTTTTATGGCGAAAAAAATAGAATCGTGCGGGCAGTTGCGCGAATCGGTTGTAACTATTGGATGTTTTAAATATATTTTATATAGCTCTGATATTTCCATGAAAGTTGACTGTTTTTAAAAAAACCGTCAGACCGACAATCGGTCAGACGGTATCAGGCACTTATAATTTTATTTTCTTCGCAATATCTGTCGGAAGCGACTCTTTATTAACAACCACGCTCAACGTTTTGTAACGTACAAAAGCTTCCGAAGCATACCAAATTCCTTCGTAAGGACCGGTTTTACCCCACGAGTTTTTCACTATATAATATTTGTTTCCGTTTTGGTCTTTGGCAATGCCATAGATGTGCATTCCGTGGTCGTCGGTGGTTTGGTAATTATCGTATGCCGATTGACGTATTTCCTGCGTGATATTTTTTTCTTTCAGCATTTCCACACCCACTTTGCTGCTGATGGTATTTCGTCTTTCTCGCTCCGATAATCCAAGCCATTTTGCTTGATCGGTTCCGGCATTTTCAGCCGCATTTTCATCGGGAACAATACATATTCCTTGACGCGAAAATCCACTCTCGCTCACATCCGATGCCCAAGCAACAGTATAACCGTTCATAAGCGCATTATCAATGGTTTCCATCATTTCATCGATAGGTACGTTATACGAATTAGCCCAGCGCCAGTTGTCGGGCACTTCGATAGGAAATGATTTATAAAATGGCTGATGTGTAAACGAAGTTATCGAGATATAATCGCTCTGTTTCAGCTCCAAAAAGTCTCTGAACGATTGCGGCGTATAGGTTTTTCCGTTATAAGTAAATGAAGTTGGTTTTTCACTCAAATAAGCATCCAAAATCCCTTTAAAACCTTTATTCCAAACGGTCGAAATATTATTATTTCCAATAATTCCTTTCATATAGCCGCTCAATACTTTGTCCATTTCACCGTGATTATGCCTATCGGCTCCATCGAGCAATCCCGTGTAAGCTTCATCAGGAACAATGCCGTACTCATCCAAAGTTTCTATTACATCGGCAAACGAACCACCGGGCGCAAAATTCAAGTGTCCGTGTGTGCGGGCAAATTTATCGGCTTTGTCTTCATAATTTCTTCTCACGATATACATTTCAGACAAATCGAATGTGCCTTTTCCTTTTCGCAACAGTTCAGACTCTAAAAAACTCACTCCCGAAAAACTCCAGCAGGTGCTTGTACTTGCCTGATTTTTTACAGATGTTATCGGATTTTCCTTAACTACAGTAAATTGATAAGCCGAGTTTTGAGAAAAAAGTGATGTAGAAATCAAAAAAGCAACAACAATTAAAGTTAACTTATTCATAATGTTTAATTTTTTGGGTTATTTTATATGATGTACAAAGTTAACTTAAAAAGAGAAATTGTACTTTATTTTCACATTAATAAATAGCTAAAAAAGCAAAAAAAACGTACCTTTGGCATCGAAATCATAAATTGAATTTATATGAATGACCTACAACCCAAAAAGAAAAGGAGCAAAAAATGGCTCGGTTGGTTCTTTGGAATTATCCTAATCGCGCTTGCCGCATTTGTGTATGTTCGCTACTATTATGTTTTTGGCACGGGTGTAAAATCGGGAGAATTAAATTATTTAGTATATAAAGGTGTGATTTTTAAAACTTACGAAGGAAAACTTATCCAAACCGGATTTAGAGCCGATAAGCCGGGCGGATTACAATCGAACCAATTCGATTTTTCGGTAGAAAACAAAGAGATCGCAGAAAAGCTAATGATTTCAAGTGGCAAAAATGTACAACTACACTACAAAGAATTTTTCGCACCTATCCCTTGGCGTGGTTACACGAAATTTATAGTTGACAGCATTATTGCTATTGAAGAACCTCGTCCCGATATACAAAACGACCTGACACCCTACATTTTAGACACGATGTAATGGCAAAAAAAAAGTTTTACGTCGTTTGGCAGGGTGTCGAACCGGGAGTTTATTCATCGTGGGACGAGTGCAAAGCACAGGTATCGGGTTTTGAAAATGCCCGTTATAAATCGTTTGACACACAGGAAGAGGCCGATGCCGCTTTTAACGATAATCCGTGGCAACACATCGGCAAAACCAATAAAAAAACCATACGAATAACTTCTTCAAAAGAAAAATTTCTCACCGAAAGCATAGCTGTAGATGCTGCTTGTAGCGGAAATCCGGGGGCGATGGAATATCGGGGAGTTTTTGTTGCTGACGGTGTAGAGATTTTTCACGTTGGTCCACTAAAAAATGGAACCAACAATATTGGTGAATTTTTGGCTATTGTACATGCGCTGGCACTGTTGAAACAAAAAAACAGCAACATCCCCATCTACTCCGATAGCGTAAACGCCATGAAATGGGTTACAAGAAAAAAATGCAACACCAAGTTAGAAAAAGCTATAGACAATCAACCCATTTTCGATCTTATTGCCCGTGCCGAGAAATGGTTATCGGAAAACAGATACGAAAATCCGATAATTAAATGGGAAACTAATAATTGGGGCGAAATTCCGGCGGATTTTGGGCGGAAATAGCAAACGTTTGGAGTTAGATGTTTGAAGTTTGGCGCTTTCGCCTTGTCGCCAAATCTCCAAGTCACCCAATCTCAGTTTTAGTCTTCCTCTTCTTCCTCTTCTTCGGGATCAAAAGGTTTGGGTGGTTGTAAAGTTGGGAAAATACGGTGAATATTTTGTGCGATTTTTTCGGCAAAGTCTTCAAGTTCCATATTTACGGCTTGAGCCGCCTGAGCATACACGTCACGAATATCCATAAAGTCTTCGTCTGTTTCACAGAAAAGTCTTTCGATAGGGATCAACTCCATTGACTCCACATTAATATCATCGCCCACGGAAAAATAAAAACCTTCGTGAACCAATCGTTTAGTAAGCTCGGGCTTGCCACGATATCCGTGTAAAATCCACGGCTGTGTTGGATTAGTTTCTGCGTGCACTCGCAACAACTCGTCCCACGCTTTCACACAGTGAATAATAAGTGGCTTTTTCAGTTTTTCCGATAAAACTATATGCTCTTTAAAAACAGGTATCTGAATATCGTATGAAGGTCCTTTCAATTTGTCCAATCCGGTTTCGCCAATGGCAACAATGCGCGGGTCTCCCACAATTTCTTTCAAATAAGTCATTTGGTTTTCGCTGTCTTCGGAATACCAGGGATGAATTCCGCAGGAAAAAGCATGTCGCTCGTTAGTTTCTCTAGCTACTTCAAACTCAAGGGGATACACATCAAGGATACACGAATGATAAGGATCATCTGTGTCTTCTAAAAGAATTTGGTGAGTGTGGACGTCGTATAATTCCATATAAATTATTTACTCCGCTTTCGGTTTTTCTTGCTGCTTTTTAGATTTGGGTTCCGGCACAGGATCATATCCCGATCCGCCCCACGGATTACAGCTTAAAATGCGTTTTGCAGATAAAAACGTTCCTCTAAAAGGTCCGTGTTTTTTGAGTGCTTCTATAGTATATTGCGAGCAAGTAGGCGTATATCGGCAACTGGGTGGCAAGAGCGGTGAAATGGCGTACCGATAAAAATAAACGGGTGCAAGAAGTACTTGAATAAGTGTTTTTTTTAAAAACTTCAACATTTCTCTCTCTCAATCTTTAGTTTATTCGATATTTCGCGTAGCGATTTACACACGCTTTTCTCTACAATATCATAACCGGAAAGCTCGTCCTTCACGTAAACAAATGCCAAGTCAATTCGATGATTTTCAATCAATAAATCAGATTGAAGCAGGTTTTTATTTAACCTATAGGCTTCTCTCACCAATCTTTTCATCCGATTGCGGGCTGTTGCTCGCTTCAATCTCTTTTTGGGTATGCTTATCAGAATAGAGACAGGTTCTGACACAGCGCATTCGTATTCGTAAAAAACAATCCTAAACGGGTATGCAAGAAAGGACTGACCGTGGGCAAAAAGATTTTCGATTCTTTTTTTGCCGGATACACGTTCCTCTTTTTTGAAAGTAAAACGTTGTCCTTCAACCATAGATAACAGCATTTCCTCCGAAAGCAATTATTATTGCAAAGATAGTTGTTTTTGCAATTGATTGTATGCTTAGGAAATAAAAATTAAAATTAATAAAGTTTTTTGAGATTAGACCTAAATTGATTATAAATTCAGGATCAGGCGTGTTTTTTGTGATTTTCTTTCAGAAAAGCATCAAGCGCCATACTCATCGATGGGTATTCCGGTGTTGGGGCTTCACAATCGAGTCGTAGTCCTTCATCGGTAATAGTTTTTGCCGTAGCAACACCAAAACATCCGATTGCCATGTCACCTTGCTCGAAATTTGGGAAGTTTTTCAACAACGATTGTACACCTAAGGGACTGAAGAAAATAATCATATCAGCATCAAGTTTTTCACCTTCTTCATAATCGTTGCTAACCGTGCGATACATAACGCTGGTTGTGTATTTTAATTTCTTAGAGTCCAGATATTTATGCACCTCATCATTGTGCTCCTCAGGAACGGGGAAAAGCAAGTTCTCTTTCGAGTGTTTAGTAAAAGCGGTATTTAGCCCTTCTATTTTTCCGGTTTGGCTGAAAAATATTTTCCTTTTCCGATAAACAATGTACTTTTGCAGATAAAGTGCTACCGTTTCAGAAATACAGAAATACTTCATTGTTTCGGGCATCGTAATCTTCTGCTCTTCGCAAAGCGAAAAGAAATTATCAACGGCCGTACGCGAAGTCATTACAATACCTGTAAAGTCGAGTATATTAATACGTTGATGACGAAACTCCTTCAAAGAGACTTTTTCCACTTTTATAAATGGTCGGAATTGAAACTCAACATGGAATTTTTCTCCTAACTCGTAATAAGGAGATTTTCCATTACTCGGCTGAGGTTGAGAGATAAGAATTTTTTTTACTTTTCTTATGGTCATAACGTGCTAATTACCTGCAATATTTACTAAAGAAACAACACCTTTGTATAATAGAAAAAAAGGCACTATTTCGATGGCGCAAAGGTACAAAAAATAATTGAGCAGCCCTATTCGATTTTTAGCAAAAATATTTAACAAATTCCAGAAAACAACTAACGTTATGATAAAAAAGATTATAATAAGTGAAAAAAGCGCTATTCTCTTATATTCGGGCACAAACATATAGAACATTGCGGGAATAAAAACCAGTATTCCGCTCAACTCAACTACCCTAAAATATTTCTCTGTCCATTCACCTATTCCCCATTCCACAAAAATATAATCTATTATCCTATATACCAAATACTTAAGCGTAATAAAAAACAAGATCCCGAAATAAGTTACAAGAAATGCTAACAGCAGATTTTTCATCGACAAATCGGATATACCTATATCCCATGAGAAAGTAAAAGCTACAATTGTAAAGATTAGTATGGCTTGGAAAATAAAGAAAATCTCACTCCAAATTCCACTGACAGTAATTTCTTCTTTAAAAATTGTTCGACTCCTCATCCCACCAGAAAAAATATTTTTAAAATTAGCTGCCAACATGGGACCTTCTTTAGTAAACCAAAAAGCAAGAACAACAAAACAAAAGATAAACATCAGAAAAAAAACACTCTGAATGGTTTGTGAAAAAGGCATCAGATCTCCCGAAAATCCCTGCATCATTTGTTCAGATGAAGTGGTAACAGCAGTAGTATCAATATTGAAAAAAAAACGAGTGCTATCCGTGGGAATATATTCAAATGACGAAAATCCGACTCGAATTGAATCAGATTGTGGCACGACAATCTCTTTTTTTAAATATAAAGAAACAGAATCTACCGGTATTTGAGGAATTGTATTGAACAAAGTCACAAATTTGCAACAAATTTACAATTCTTTTTTGTCATATTTGGCAAAAGAAGGCTTCCAAGTTTCAAAATTTTGCAGACAGTCAATCACTTCGGCCGGTGAATCAACTACCTGCCACATATCTCGATAATTATGGTGAAGAAATTTTTCGTCGATCATTCTGTCAAACATAGTAAGTAGTGGATTATAATATCCGTTGATATTGAGAATAATAATCGGATTTTTATATAATCCCAATTGTTTCCAAGTGAGAATTTCTGCCAATTCTTCCAGCGTTCCAAATCCTCCGGGCAGCGCAATAGCAGCGTCGGATTGTTGCGCCATCAACAATTTTCGTTCGTGCATGGAATCAGTAACCAACAGTTCCGTTAACTGATGGTGACACCACCCCGAATCGATCATAAATTGTGGGATAATTCCTTTAACTCTTCCACCATTTTCGAGTACACTGTCACTTACCGCTCCCATCAATCCCTGCCTTCCGGCACCGGTTATGCAGGTGATATTATTTTCTGCCAAAACCTTTCCCAATTGTTGGGCAGCACCGAAATACACATCATCGATATGCGCGCTGGAAGCGCAGTAAACAACAACGCTTACCCCTAAATCCCCTAAAGGGGACTTGGGGGATTGCAACTTATTTTCTATGGACATATTATCCATTTTAATTCTTCTCAAATTTTAATCAGGTTACTTTTCTAAAGTCCCCTTTAGGGGATTTAGGGGTAAATCATAAACCAAATACTTCTTTTATCTTATCCACGTAATCGAGTTTTTCCCAGGTGAAAAGTTCTACTTCCTTGATTACGGGTTCCGTCATATATCGAGATTCGAATTTCTTGGTAACCATTTGCGGTTCACGCCCCATATGTCCGTAAGAAGCCGTTTCCGAATAAATTGGGTTACGTAGTTTTAACCTGTTTTCAATGGCTTTGGGGCGCATATCGAATAGCGATTCCACTTTTTTGGCAATTTCAGCATCGATCAAATTCACTTTACTTTTACCGTATGTATTCACGTAAATATTCATCGGATGTGCCACACCAATTGCGTAAGAAACCTGTATCAACACTTCGGATGAAACACCCGCAGCAACCAAATTCTTAGCAATATGACGCGCAGCGTATGCAGCCGAACGATCTACTTTGGAAGGATCTTTTCCAGAAAACGCGCCACCACCGTGCGATGCTTTTCCACCGTAGGTGTCCACAATAATTTTGCGCCCCGTTAAACCGGTATCGCCGTGTGGACCACCAATAACAAATTTTCCGGTAGGATTCACGTGATACTTTATTTTATCATCGAAAAGTTTATGAATATCTTTTGCGTTTTTATATTTCTCGCGAACACGCGGAATAAGAATCGTTTTCACATCATTAGCAATTTGTTGCTGCATAGTCTTATCTGCTTTCAGAACGGCTTCTTTAGTATCGTTTTCGGGAGAAATAAATTCATCGTGCTGCGTGGAAACTACAATTGTATCGATACGCACAGGCGTACCGTTTTGCGAATATTCAACAGTAACCTGCGACTTGGAATCGGGGCGAAGGTAAGGCATTAAGTGCAGTTCATTTTTACGAATATTTGCCAATTCTATCAGTAAAGCGTGGCTTAAATCCAATGATAACGGCATGTAATTTTCGGTTTCTGCCGTGGCGTAACCAAACATCATTCCCTGATCGCCGGCGCCTTGATCCATCGGATCGGCTTTGCCGTCAACACCACGGTTGATGTCTTCCGATTGCTCGTGAATACTTGAGAAAACGCCACATGATTTGGCTTCAAACTGATATTCGCTTTTGGTATAACCTATTTCGGCAATCACTTTGCGCGCCACCTCACCCACATCTACATACGTATTTGATTTAACTTCCCCGGCAAGAACAACCTGTCCGGTTGTCACAAGCGTTTCGCAAGCTACTTTCGAGTTAGGGTCGTAAGCCAAAAACTCATCAAGCAAAGCATCCGATATCTGATCGGCTACTTTATCGGGATGTCCTTCGGACACCGATTCGGAGGTAAAAAAATAGTTCATTTTTGTTGAGATAATAGAGCCAAAAACAAAGACAGAGTATCCCGAACTTTGATTTTGGTTTGTGATTAATAAATTTATTTGCAAACAAATAAATGTGCAGAAAATTGCATGCAACGGGGAAATAGAAATGCAGAAGTCGGTTTTAGCATTTTTTTCTGTGGTTGCAAGCAGTTCAAATCTGTCCACATTGTTGTTTTCGGATACAAAGATAGAGAATTATTACTAAATAATATGCTCGTGAATGTTAAATTGTTTTATAGTTTATTATCCGGCTGAAAAAGATGAAATTCTCGCATTTTTTGCGCCGTTAAAACCGGATTAATACTAGTTACGTTCGCAAATTTATCGACTTAAATACTGAAAAACTTAACGCGCAAGGTGACTTGGGGGCGGACACGGTTTAACTTCCCAATATTGATAGTTCAAAAATTCAAATTCAGTTTGATTAAAAATTCACGAGGTCGCATATAATAATGAGTGTATGACTTATAAAAATCGCCTATATTTTCATACTTATAGTTACTTTGATTTGTGATATTTCTAAAATAGGCACTTACTTCAATTGATTTATAAATATATGAAGCACTGCAATCAATAAAATAATAATTTTGCTGCATTTGGTAGAGCTCTTGCTTAACTCCGATCTGAAAATTTTTAGTTGGAATAAAAAAAGATAACAACCTGTGTTGCGCAGATGAAGACACAAAACCGTGGATTTTTATACACCACACGCGCAATCAAAATACGTTGCTTTTGTCCTTGGCTCACACCTTGCCCGTCTTGCCCAATTTTTGTGTTATACCCCAACGGCAATGCTTCAATATGCTCAGCAATATTGGCAACACGGGCAGCATAGCGTAACTGCTCCATATCAATTTCATCTCCCGAAATGGCAATGTTGCGGGCAATGCTGTCCGAAAACAAATAACCATCCTGCATAACCGCACCGCATTGACTGCGCCACCACGATAAGTTAAATTCCGACAAATTTTTACCGCCTATAAAAACATCTCCTACATCAGGTACGTAATACCCCAATAATAATTTCACAAGCGTAGTTTTTCCGCTTCCGCTTGCGCCTACAATGGCGGTAACTTTCCCTTCCGGAATATGCAAATGAATATCGTTCAGCACATAACTTGGAAGTGCTCCATCGTATTTAAAACATAAATTGTTGACACCAACAGAAAATTCTTCCGGCAAGCTACTTATTGTGCGATGCTCATCTTCTTCATTTTGTTGCGTATGAATTTCATTCATACGGTCAAGACTGATACTCACATCCTGCCATTGGTAAATAAAACCCATTATCTGCTCCACGGGACTGTTGAGTTGCCCTATGATGTATTGTATAGCCAGCATCATCCCCAACGTAAGATTTCCGCTTATGACCGCCGTTGCCGCCAACACCGTTACCAAAATGTTTTTCAGTTCATTGATAAAAATGCCACCTGCTTCCTGATTCTGCCGCAGATTAAGCGATTGCATATTCACATCAAACAAATCGGCCTGTACGTCTTCCCACTCCCAGCGTTTGCGTTGTTCACAACCTTGCAGTTTTATTTCCTGCATAGCCGTGATAAGCTGATACACCACATTGCGGTTGATGCCCTGTTGTTCAAACATTTTGTAATCCAACACACGCCTTTTCTTTAAAAACACCATAATCCACACGCCGTATAAAATACTGCCGATGAGAAAAACGATAAAAATGGGAATATTATAGATGAATAAAACAACGGAGAAGATAACAAACGTAAATGCCGAGAATATAATGTTGATGGTTTGGTTGGTGAGGAAGTTTTCGATGCGGCGATGGTCTTCAATGCGTTGCAGCAAATCGCCCGTAAGTTTGGTATCGAAAAACTTCATCGGCAACTTCATCAGTTTAATAAAAAAGTCCGATATAAGCGATACGTTGATGCGCGTGCTGATGTGCAACAGTATTTTACGGCGGATAAAATCCAAAGCCGTCCGGCTCAAAAGCAGCATCATTTGCGCAATAAGCACCAACCAGATAAAATGAATGTCTTTCCCTTGTATTCCGGTATCCACAATGGCTTGCGTAAGGAACGGAAAGATAAGTTGCAGCATGCTGCCGATAAACAGTCCGAGAATAAGCTGCGTGAAATACCGCTTATACTTCAATAGATATTTCCACAGAAATTTCAGGCGGTTTTCAGACGGCGGACGGTTACCCTCTTTCTCGTAAAACGCTGGCGTGGGTTCCAGCAGCAGGGCAACGCCCTTTTCTTCGCCGGCAGTGCGGGTGCTGAGCCAATGGTCGCAAAACTCTTCACGGGTGTAGGTGAGCATCCCTTTGCCGGGGTCGGCAACATAAACCTCACCCCCACCCCCTCTCCTACGGGAGAGGCGAGAACCGGGCCGTGAAACTTTATATACCACCACAAAGTGCTCCTGATTCCAGTGCACAATACACGGAAGTGGCGCTTTTTCCACCAACTTATCGAATGTAATTCTACCACCAATGGTGTGAAACCCTATCTTTTCTGCTGCTTTACTTATGCCCAACAACGACACTCCGTCGTGCCCGATAAAACAGTTCTCGCGCAAATACTCCAGCGAGTAACGCTTGCCGTAATGCTCGGAAATCATGGAAAGGCAGGCGGGACCGCAGTCCATGGAGTCGGGTTGGTGGGTGTAGGGGAAAACTTTTTTCATGAAACAAATTATTTTCAAAACCTAAAAAACACCCCCGCCATCACGTTTCGTGAACGAATTTTGTATTCCTGGCTAAAACTTGTTAATCCGTCATAAATAGTGTAAGCATACACGTTTTGGTTGAAGATGTTTTTCACCGATAAGTTAAACTCCCAACCGCTTTTGAAACTGTACGTAAACTCCGCATCGGCAAGGAAAAGGTGTTTGGATACGTTTTTTGTGATTTCGTTGTAGTAATGTTCGCCCGTGAGCTGCACATACCACGTTCTATTGGGCGTGATGTTGCACGAAAATTGTTGCGACAGGTTTTTATACGATGTTTGCAAATCACCGTTTTTCACTTTCAGCCAGTTTCGCGAAAATGTAACTTCATAAGATATATTTACCCATTTGGCGATGCGGCTTGTGAGTTTCGGCGTTATTTCCCAACTATCGGAGGAATACGCCGACTCTTTAGCATTCTGAAACGTGGAGCCGTCAAACGAAGTAAAGGAGCTTCGTACGGAAACTATTCCATTTATCGCATCCACTCCTTTGCTTACATTACCGTAAGCCATCCAAACATCGGAACGGTTGTCTTGCGAAATATATGTATTCAGTAAATATTCGTTCAAAAAATAACGGTTCGAAACGTACGGCGAATAGTTCCACGAACGCATCACACTTGCGTTAGCAAAAAAGGCTTTTAGCGGATTACGATAACTGAGATTGAGATTTATCGATTGAGCGTTGCCCGTTTTATAGTCGATAAATCCTTGCGACAGATTGCGATAGTTTTGCAAAATCAGCCCTTCGTAAAATGATTGTTCTTGCAACGGACTTTGCGCGTGCCTGCCCGAAACCGATGCAGAAAGACGCGACGTGAAATGGTATCGCATAAACAGCCGCGGCGAGAGGAAAAATTTCTCTTTGTTGTTTTTTTTGTCGGTAATTTTATCGGTAAACCGATACGGAATAAACGAAACGGGCATATCAAATTTGGCTTCAAAACCACTCTTTTTGTATTCTATTTCGGGTGAAACGTAGAGGTTTAGGTAACGCATCCGCACATCGTTCTTCAACCTGCCGAGCGTATCCGAAACACCCGTAAGTTCTGTTTCCAGCGAGCGAATAACCCCCACCACACCCAATTTCATGGAAACGGTTACCGGGTTCAGAAAAAACGACAACGCCGTATTCGTGTTCGTATAAAATGCCGATGATTGGATTTGTTGGCGTTGGCTCTCGCTTTTCCTTTCCACCGTCAGTTGTTGTGGTTTTACTTGGTACAGGTTAAAAGAATTAAGCGTGTAAGCCTTTTTGCCGCTGCGCTTAAGAATCTCGAAATCGTTTGAAACCTGCCTGTGCGGAACCGTCGCAGACTGCATGTTGGGAAACGTGCCCGTGATGTGTATATCCATATCGCTCCAGCGTAAATCGGCAAAAAGTTTATTTTTAAGATAATAAGCCGAGGTGTTTGCCGTGAGCGTAACATCGCCCGAAAGGCGGTTTTCTTTACCGCGGGCGTGTTCGTTTGTTTCGGTCAGTATGGTAGAATCTTCCAGAAAATAGGTTGTTTTTGCACCGTTATCCCATGTTTGGCGGTGGTTTGCATAGGTTATTTGCGAAGTAAAATCGTAATTTTTACCCAACGACCAAAGATTATTGGTGCTGAACAGATGAGTGTTGTTAAACCGCATGCGTGCCGCGCCGATGCCCGAAGGCAGAGAGGGCTGCACGCGGATATAATCGACCAAGCGGTAGTTTTTGCCGAATTGGGCGATAATATCGTCGATGGAAAACGACAGGGTTTCGCGCATCACATCGTTGCCCGTGTTGTTGGTTTTGTAGGTATTGAGTGTTTGCGATTGCTTTTTGAAGCGCATCACGGCCAACTCGGCATTCCATAAAAACGGCGTAAAACCCGCACCAACTTTTACCGTTCCCACCCAGCGGGCTTTGGCATCTTCTTTCAGCCGGATGTTAATACCCGGATTTTGTGAAAACGAAATATCTTCCAACGCTTTTATCGGCTGGTGATTTTCCATTACTTCCACGCTACCCACATCTTTTTGGTGAATGTTGTTGGTGGCAATACCATATCGACCACCCAACATATCTTTTCCTTCAATGTAAAACTTGTTGATGGATACGCCGTTGTATTTGATGGCACCGCTTTCTTCCACTTCAATACCAGGCATTTTTTTAAGCACGTCGGCAAGCGATTTGTCTTGTGTATCGGCAAAATTGGAAACCATGTAAGTTATGGTATCACCACGTTGGTGAATACTTGGAGCTTTCACAACAACTTCTTTCAGCTCTGTGGCCTGTTCCGAGAGCTGCACGTTATAAACCACTTGTTCAACTTTGAGCAGAACGGTCTGCGGAGCGAAACCCATCATAGAAAAATGCAGCACGTGATTTTCGGGAAACTGTGTGAGTTCTATTTCAAATTTCCCTTGCGCCGTTGTTTGCGCGAATTTTATGATTTTGTTTTCGCCCGTGGGACGAATGGTTACCAATACGCCCGCCATAGGTTTTTTATCATATTTGTCAAGCACCAATCCCGATAAGGTAATCTGCTGAGCACTCAATGACCAACAAGTGAAAAGCAACCACATACATATAATTAATCTTCGATTCATATCTCTACAAGTTATTTTACCAATTGCAAAATAAAATTTATATCCGTCAATAAAAACGGAATGTCTTCAACGCTATATTCTTGCGGAAACTCTTTGTTATTAATCCACAACGTAGGTATTTTCTTCACATCCAACTGTTTATTCTCGGTATTCTGCATTGCAAAACTCAATACAGTTTCTTCTAAAATTTCTTTTATAGGATATTTATTTATAAACCACCCTATGGATTGTTTACGATACCAATCTTTTATTATTTGCAGCTTCACACTATCATTATTCTCGTTGTTGCACAATTGCATTAAATGCAGTTGTATTCGGTTTATAGGTTGATACTCTTTTGATTCAACCCCGTCAAAACGAATTTTCCATAAGAGTTTTTGCGGACACTTTTCCAATAATATCAACATATTTTTCACGATGTTACTGCAAGGCCTGCACATTGGGTTTAGCAGGGTTGTGATAACAATGGGCGCTTGCTTATTTCCAATATAAATTTGGTTGTTTTCTGGTATAATAGCTTGTTGCTGTTTGTTGAATATAGTGGCAAGAATGAAAGGATTTCTTTTTATTCTTAAATTTTCCACTCTATTTGCAAACGCTTCTGTTTGTTTTTGCAACAAGCGTTTAAAGAAATATAACGTTAATAAGCCCACAATAAGAGAAAAAAACAGCAACAAAAACGTTCGAATATAATCAAATGCGAGGGCACCTTTTGGGATAAACAAAAAAAGAAATACTTCCAAAAAAATTATTCCGGCAACACTCAAACAGAAAATGCACCATTTTTTTACTACAATTTTCTGATATAGAACCGAAAACACGACAAGAGGTATTCCACAAACTGATGCGTATAAGAGCATAAGCAAGGTACTATTCTGCAAACCTGAAAAAACACCTAAAACAATGGTTGTTACGCCCGTGGCAAAATAGACAAATCCACTATCGGCAAGCGATACCCTATTAAATATTTTAGATGCTTTTGATGCAAGTACTTTATTGCAATCAAAAGAGGCTTTTACCTGACAAAAATTGTCAAACAAAGAATAAGAAAGCCCTTTTTCGTGACGAATAAGATGATAAGCAAGCCAAGCACCTACACTTTTTAAAAGAAGTAAGCCTGAAATATAAAATGTAATGCTTTGTGGATTATAACAAATAGTCATTATTACAGCAAGTAAGAATAAGGAATATATGCTATACTTTTTCACAAAAAAGCGCCTTTTGGGCCTCTTTTCCTTATTTTTTTCAGATAAAATAAGTATTCTCGTCCACTCTTTAGAAAATTCATCTGTGCTTACTTCCACTGTTTTAAACGTAGTTGCATCTTTATAAACTACTTGTTTGTCGGTTGCTTTAACAACCAAAACAAATCTTTCATCCGAGCCTTTTTTTATGTGTACAATAATCGGCATTTCGCTTTTCAAAAGGGCATCAAAATCGGCCTTATAGGCTTTTGCATTTAATCCAAAGTAAGTGCATGTTTGAATAATGGATAAAACAGACGGAAAAGAGGGTGAAGACTCCAGAGCCAATTGTAATTCTTCTCTTTCCGGATGAATATCAGAATATTTTAGATATTCGGTTAGTAAGGGTATAAGGTAGTTAGTTACCTGCATGGTTGTTTATTTATAGTCTAATTCCATAAAATCATACCGCATAATTTTTTCGGGCTGTCCGCCGCTTAAATCAATGCCGGTTT
>JAUNUM010000039.1 GCA_030538215.1 Bacteroidia bacterium | reverse complement strand
ATAAAAACCGTCAAAACCTGTTGAGGATCCTTTTTCGTTTTGCCTTTCTTCCGGACTCAAGAAATAAATAGTCGTTTGTTGAAAGGGAGTAAATAAATTCCCACCATTCCTTATAGAAATGGTATAGTGTCCCGTATTTTTTATCTCTATTCTTATAACATCCTGGTTGTATTGGTCTGTTGTCTTATAGGCTTTCACTTCTATTTGTGCAGAAAGAGTGAATGGGAGAGAGATGAATAAAATGATTATTAGCCTTTTCATTGATTTTAATATTTTTGAATGGATATTTTATATAATTCTTTGTTTTCCCATAATTTATATTCTCGCATTGTTTTATAGTAAAGCGAGACATCTGTTATAGTTTGCATTTCATTACTATATGCGGTTATTTCATTTTCATAGTATATTGGAGGAAGAATTCGATAAACAGTTATTATCGAGTTATAAGCAAGATTTATTTCATTTGTCCTAATAGGCTCGTTATAGCTATTATAATCACTCGGTATAACAAGATACTTCATAATAAATTCTTTAAATTCAGCCGGCGGGTTTAATCTTATCGGCTCAATTCTTTTTTCCTTCATTTCTGTTTGTTTATCATTTTTTATATGAAAAACTTCGTGGTAAATAATTGCCACACGGTCTTTATCGGTCAGGTTTTCATTCTCGAAAAACTGCGTGCAAATATCGATATTTCCGTTCAATACACGGGCATTTACTCCGCAATGTTCCCCCGGTTTCAATAATACACCGTTTGGCCAAGGGGTATATTTTTCCACCTCTTTCATTAGCCAAGACGCTTTCTCCGCAATTTGTTTTCTTAATTTGTAATACTGGTCTTGAATGTACTGTTTTGGGAGATTTGGCAAAAAATCCATTCCACCCGGGTCGTCTGAGTCAGGATACCCCCAACTCGGTATAGGGCCACCATTGCCTCCGCCCGACCCCCCCCACCGCTTGGCGGTCTGGGTACACCTCCGCCGGTATTTCCCCCGGTATAACTGCTTCCGCCACCTGTTCCTGTACCGCTACCCGTGCCGCTATTACCGCCCGAAGAACTTCCTCCATTTCCGGAACTTCCACTACCACTCGATCCTCCACCGCCCCCGGTTGGAGGTTTATAGGGAGGAATTACACCTGAATAATCCGGTTCGGGTACATATAAGCCACCTCCTCCACCATTAAAAGGACTAAGGCAAATTAGCTTCATCATTCTTTCATAGATAGGATTATAACTCCCGTCACCGGTTCTCCCAATTCCAACCATTACGTCAATTGTGCTATTCCAGCAATCGGTATTTCGGGTTTCAACCATATCTTCCTTTTCTTTCTTTTTTAAGTATCCTAATTGTTGTGTGGTTGTTCCGCCTCCGGATTGACTGCTATATAGTTCCATATGCACTCTCTCATCTTGGCAGTAAGCTACTAACTTTGATGAGGATTTTCCACTGTCAGGTAACATCTTTATATAAGAAAAATGTTCTTTTCCTCTTTTTGAAATGACGAAGACAATCTCATTGCTTAACTCAGATTCTTTTATATTCTTACACCGAATGAGAATATTTGCATCATGTTCATTAAGCTGTATTATTTGAGGCATACCCCACTGCGGTGAAGGAATAAACCTGAAATGCTCATTAACATATCCAAATTTTTCTGTAAAGATAGCTTTTTCTGTGTATATCAGTTCTCTTAATTCTATGGGTATATTGACAAACTCTACATCTTCATTTTGCAATATATCACTTTCCGCATCACAGGATGTAAATATTAAAATTAATATATAAAGCCAAAATATATATTTTTTCATAATCCTGCTGTTATTTCAAATTCAATATCCTCCTCGCTTCGGCGGGTGTCGCTATTTCTCTTCCCAGCAGTTTTGCCATTTGCACCACTTTCTCCACCAGTTCTCCGTTGGATTTGGCGAGAACGCCACGAGAGAGATACAGATTATCTTCGAATCCCACGCGTACGTGGCCACCCATAGCAATGGCGTGCGCAGCAAGCGTAAATTCGCTTCGTCCGATTCCGGTGGCTGTCCACGTTGATCCGGCAGGAATGCGATTTACCAACCACACCAGGTTTTCTACCGATGCCGATGCGCACCCGGGAACACCAAGAACAAAATTGAACTGCATGGGTGCGCCGGGAACTTGCCCTTTGGATGCCAAGTGAAGCGCCGTTTCTAAGTGTCCCATTTCAAAACATTCGTATTCGGGTTTAATATTATTTTCCATCATTCGTTTTCCGAAATCGCGCATCATGGGGATGGTGTTTTCGAATACTTCGTCGCCAAAATTACAGGTTCCGCAGTCGAGGGTTGCCATTTCGGGAAACAACTCGGTGGGCTGCAAACGTTCTTCGGCACTCATGCCTACGGCTCCGCCGGTGGATGGGAGCAAAATGACATCGGGGCGCTCTTTTTTAATCGCATCCATGCATATCCGGAAACGTTCTTTGCTTTGCGTGGGCGTTCCATCGTCTTCGCGCACATGCACGTGCACAATGGCTGCTCCAGCATCGTAAGCCGATACGGCTTCGCGTACAAGTTCTTCTACTGTATAAGGTACTGCGGGATTATGTTCTTTGGTTACTTCCGCTCCGCAAATGGCGGCTGTGATGATTAATTTTTCCATTTTTTGGGATTGAGTAAGATTGAATGAGATTGAATGAGATTGAGAAAGATCGATGGTTGACAGTCTAATCTTTTCACTCTAATTATACATTTTGCATTATGAATTATGCATTGTTTTGTTTTCTCTGACATTTTTTCGGCACCACACATGTTCCGCTGGCACGACAAACCACTATAGGTTCTTCCAAGACGTCGGCTGCCGAGGCAGATATATCAGTGCGAGGAACAATTACCTTTTTGGCTTCGAACGTCATTTTGCGTGATGAGCTGCCCACGTTTGTGATTTCGCCTGTGGCTTCAATAAAATCGCCGGCGTAAACCGGTGCTAAAAATTCCACATTGTCGTAAGCAACAAAAAGTCCTTCATCGCCATCGTTGATAATTAATAGTTCGGTAGCTACATCGCCAAAAAGTTGCAACATTTTTGCGCCGTCAACCAGATTGCCTCCATAATGAGCATCGTGAGCACTCATGCGCACTCTGATAAGAGATTTTATCCCTAAGGAGTTTTGCGGAGTTGATTTGTTTACAGGATCTTGCATTGTATTTAAATTTTAATGATTTATATTCAGTTAGTTTCCTTTTCTAAAGTTCCCTTTACGGGGATTTAGGGATTTACTATATAGTCTATAAAAATATAAGGTGTATGGATGGTTTCAGGGCTTAGTGAACCTGTAGAAACAATTTCATCAGCCTCCACAATCACGGTATCTGCGGCCATGGCCATAAGCGGGTTAAAATTTTTCATCGTACCCTTGTAAATCAGGTTTCCCCATTCATCGCTCACATTAGCACGCAAAATTGCCACATCGGCTTTGATGGGTTTCTCAAGAAGATATTCTTTTCCATCAACCTGAATAATTTCTTTACCTTCTTCAATTACGGTTCCCAGTCCCACGGGCGTAAGCACACCACCTAAACCGGAGCCGCCACAACGAATGCGTTCGGCAAGTGTTCCTTGTGGGCTGAACTCGATTTCCATTTCGCCGGCGTTCATTTTTCGTCCCGAATCGGGATTAGTCCCGATGTGTGAAACGATAAGTTTTTTCACTTGATTGTTTGAGACGAGTTTACCACATCCTTTATTGGGATATCCGGAATCGTTTACGATGAGTGTGAGATCTTTCACGCCCAATTTAACAAGTTCATCGATGATGGTTTCGGGAGATCCGTGTCCTAAAAACCCCCCAATCATAACAGTCATTCCGTCCTTAACTTTCGCCGCGGCTTCGGTGTATGATATTAACTTCTTCATAGGTATATTTAAAATATATTTATTAATTCGTACTCGTGAGAATTATAAATGTTTTGTTTTTTCTATAGCAAAAGTATGATGCAAGCTTCTCTTTTTCATTACTGACATTTTGTTATCAGATAATTAAATATCGACTGATAAAGCCATACAAAAGTAACAAAATAATTTGTATTTTCAACTATTTTCAGAAGAAAAGGAACAATTTATCGGCTATATAAATAGCTGATAAATAACGGCGTGAGTTGCCGCAATGCAATTAAAAGCACTCAACTGCTTACATTTTTCCGAATGATACCAAAAAGATGTGTCAATTTCTCGCTCACAGCGAGCATTTTTTAACAAATCAGACAAAAGAGTTTTCGAATTCCCTTAGCTTTTCTATAAAAATGCTCCTTTCGTTTTCCGTTATAAACGACGCAAGAAACGAGTTTTTAGCCATAGTATAAATATCATTCCTCGATAGGTTAAGCGCTTCTGCCGTTTGTAAATAATTATCGTTTACATATCCACCAAAATAAGAGGGATCGTCCGAGTTAAGGGTAACAAGAATACCTTTTTCGAGAAATATCTTAACGGGAATATCTTTCAGGTTTTCTACAACTTTCAGTTTTAAATTTGACAATGGACAAACAGTCAACGGTATTTCTCGATCGCGCAGCTCTTCCATCAAATCAGGATCATCTACAGAGCTGACTCCGTGATCAATGCGTTCCGCTTCCAGCAAATCGATGGCTTCCCAAACGTATTCGGCAGGACCTTCTTCTCCGGCATGAGCAACCACAAAAAAACCCTCTTCTCTTGCTTGGTTGAAAACATTGAAGAACTTGCTCGGCGGATTTCCTTTCTCCGAAGAATCAAGCCCCACGGCAACTATTTTATCTTTGTGAGGCAGTGCAAGTTTCAGCGTTTCCATTGCCGATTGTTCGCTTAGGTGACGTAAAAAGCACATAATCAGTTTCGATGAAATACCGAACTCGGTTTTGGCATCTTTCAATGCGTTGGTTATTCCGTTGATGACGGTATCGAAACTCACCCCACGCTCGGTATGCGTTTGGGGATCGAAAAATATCTCGGTATGTATCACATTGTCGGCATGCGCTTTACGCAAATAAGCCATAGTGAGATCGTAAAAATCCTGTTCGTATAAAAGTACATTTGCCGCACTGTAGTAAATGTCCAAAAAATCTTGTAGATTGTTGAACTTGTAAGCATCTCGCAACTCTTCTACCGAATTATATTTGAGAGAAATGTTGTTTCTTTGAGCAATTTCGAACATCAGTTCAGGCTCAAAAGTACCTTCTATATGCACATGCAGTTCTGCCTTGGGAATTAGCTCAATATATCTTTTCAGGTTTTCGTTCATTGTCGTTTTGATTTCGGTTTTGATTTTACAAAAATACACGAAGCTTTCGGTTTCAAAAATTATTTGCGAAATAAATTGTTAAAAGTTGGGCGATTATGGTTATTTTTGTGGAGAATTAAGGAAAAAACAAATTGTGAATTATGAAAATCAGACCGCTATTTATTGCATTTCTTTTTATTTCATCGAATCTTTTCGCTCAAAACCTGACCGATTTCGTAAATCCTTTTATCGGATCAACCAACTACGGCACCACCAATCCCGGACCGGTTTTGCCCAACGGCATGATGTCTGTTGCGCCGTTTAACGTGATGGGCTCCGAATTGAATAAATTTGATAAAGACAAACAATGGTGGTCAACGCCATATTCCTACGATAATAAATTTTTCACCGGATTTTCTCACGTGAATTTGAGTGGTGTAGGTTGCCCTGAATTTGGCTCGTTGCTGCTGATGCCCACAAGCGGCGAATTGAATGTCAATTATGAAGAGTACGGCAGTGAATATACCGATGATAAAGCATCGCCCGGATATTACACCAATCGGCTCACGAAATACAATATCAAAACCGAAGTTTCGGCCACTACGCGCAGCAGCATCGCCCGTTTTACTTTCCCAAAAGGACAGGCAAATATTTTGATGAATCTGGGCGAAGGCTTAACCAACGAATCAGGCGCGTGGATGCGTCGCGTGAGCGACACCGAAATTGAAGGGATGAAGCTTTTGGGAACATTTTGTTACAATCCGCAAGCGGTTTTTCCCCTTTATTTCGTAATGCGTGTCAATAAAACTCCACAATCTACCGGATATTGGAAAATGCAACGCGAAATGCAGGGTGTGGAAGCCCAATGGGATGTACACAGCGGAAAATATAAACTCTACACAAAATACAATAAAGACATTGCCGGTGACGATATCGGCGCGTATTTTACCTACAATGTTTCGGAAGGCGAAACTGTTGAAGTACAAATCGGAGTTTCGTTTGTAAGTACCGAAAATGCCCGTTTGAATCTTGAAACCGAACAAAAGGAGTTTAATTTCGATAAAGTGCGCGCCGATGCCCGAGCCACATGGAACAAAGCGCTTTCTACAGCGAAAGTATCCGGCGGAACAGCCGATCAGCAAACCGTTTTCTACACCGGATTGTATCACGCGCTCATCCATCCCAACGTGTTAAACGATGTAAACGGTGAGTATCCGGCAATGGAAAGCGATAAAGTACTGAAAACCAATAGCACGCGCTATACCGTTTTTTCGCTTTGGGACACATATCGCAATGTTCATCAACTGCTTACGCTACTTTATCCCGAAAAACAATTAGATATGGTTCGCTCCATGGTAGATATGTACAAAGAGGGCGGATGGCTGCCGAAATGGGAATTATACAGTCGCGAAACACTGACGATGGAAGGCGATCCTGCCATTCCCATTATCGTGGATTCGTGGATGAAGGGATTGCGCGATTTCGATGTGAACACCGCTTATGAAGCCATGTACAAGTCGGCTACTACGGCTGGAAAAGACAATTTTTTGCGTTCCGATAACGATGATTATTTGAATTTGGGTTATGTTGCGCTTCGTGAGAAATACGATAATTCCGTTTCGCACGCGCTGGAATATTATATCGCCGATAATGCCCTGTCGAAATTCGCAGCAGCATTAGGAAAAAAGCAAGACGCGGCACGTTTTCTGCAACAATCGCTTAATTATAAAAAATATTATTCACCGGAATACGGCGTTTTTCGCCCGATATTACCCGATGGAAAATTTTTGTCGCCATTTAATCCCAAGCAAGGCGAAAATTTCGAAGATGTTCCCGGATTTCACGAAGGCAGTTCATGGAACTACTCGTTTATGGTTCCGCACGATGTGGCGGGGTTGATTAAAATGCACGGAGGCAAGAAAAAGTTTATCAAAAAACTTCAAGAAGTGTTCGACGATGGACATTATGATCCCACCAACGAGCCAAACATTGGTTACCCCTATCTTTTCAGCTACGTAAAAGGCGAGGAGTGGCGCACGCAAAAACTTACGCAAGAATTGCTGGCAAAGCATTTCAAAAATTCACCCGACGGATTGCCCGGAAATGACGACACCGGAACCATGTCCACATGGGCGGTTTTCTCTATGATGGGGCTGTATCCCGATAACGCGACCGATCCGTCCTACACATTTACCACACCCGTTTTTGATAAAATTACCTTGCAGTTAAATCCAAAGTATTATAGCAATGAAAAATTGGAAATAAGTGTTGTTCGTCCGACCCAAAACGCTCAATTCATCGATAAAATTGTGATAGACGGCAAACAATTTAACAGTTATCGAATTTCGCACGAACAGTTATCGAAAGCGAAAAAGATGGTGATTTATTTGAGATGAGCGAATTAACTCATTATATTTGTGTTTGAAATTTTAATGTTATAACAACTGATTATGGATGCTGTTACAATTGAACATCGCCGATTAGAAATTGCAAAGATAGCGCTTAATTCCACGGATGAGAAGATGATAAATAAGCTGTTTTTGTATGCTAAAAAGTTATCGAAAAAAGCAGAAACTTATCCTTGTCAAATGACAGAACAAGAACTAAGCAATTCTGTTGATAGGGCAATAGAGCAATACAATAACGGAAAAACTGTTTCTCATGAAGAGTTTCTGAAAAAACGCACACAATGGTTATAAAGTGGACAGAAGAAGCTGAAGCAAAAGTGGATGAAATTTATCTTTTTTATGAAAGCAGAAGTAAAAAAGTAGCCAAAGAAATTTTTGCGGATATACTAACAGCTGTTGAACAATTAGTCTTATTTCCAAAATCTGCACCTCTTGAACCTTTTTTGAGACATCGACCGGAAAAATTTCGCTCATTGCTTGTAAGAGATATGTATAAAATTGTTTATTTCATCAATCATGAAGCGGAAGAGATTGTTATCTCTACAATTTTTGACTGCAGACAGAATCCCGACAAATTAAAACGCGAAATTAGAAAAAGTTTTTAGGAGCTTGCGATGATCGGTTCAAGATGTTGTGCGGGTGAGATAAGCCTGACGGAGCGACTAAGACATACTCCTCCGCCAAACAGTTTACCGCCCGTCAGTAAATGGATAATGAGTAAAAAAACACTGTATAAAAAATTCAAAACATTTTTCTATGAGCACACCTTTAGCCGAGCGGCTTCGTCCGCAAAATTTAGACGAGTATATCGGTCAAAAACATTTGGTCGGCAAAGGAGCTGTTTTGCGCAAGATGATAGACTCGGGCAGGATTCCTTCTATTATTTTTTGGGGACCACCCGGAGTGGGAAAAACCACGTTGGCAAACATTATCGCCAACACGCTCAATGCGCCGTTTTATAAACTGAGCGCCATTAATTCGGGCGTGAAAGATGTGCGCGATGTAATTGACAAAGCCAAAAATAACCGATTTTTTGAAGCCGCCGCCCCCATTTTGTTTATCGACGAAATTCACCGATTCAGCAAATCGCAGCAAGATTCGTTGCTGAACGCCGTAGAAACCGGAATTATCACGCTTATCGGTGCAACAACAGAAAATCCTTCGTTCGAAGTTATTCGTCCGCTGCTGTCGCGCTGCCAGGTGTACGTGTTGAAAGAGATGGATAAGAAAGACCTCGAATCGCTTCTTCACCGCGCGCTTACCGAAGATATCATTCTGAAAGAACGAGAGATTGATGTGAAAGAGACCGATGCACTTTTTCGGTTTTCGGGAGGTGATGCACGAAAGCTGCTGAATATTTTGGACTTGGTTGTAGGAGCAGAAAGCTCAAACGAAAAGGTTACTATTACCGATAAAGATGTAACGGAACGGTTGCAGGAAAACCCTGCCGCATACGACAAAGGCGGCGAGATGCACTACGATATTATTTCGGCATTTATTAAATCCATTCGCGGAAGCGACCCCGATGCGGCCATTTATTGGTTGGCGCGAATGGTTGCGGGAGGCGAAGACCCGAAATTTATCGCTCGCCGTCTCGTGATTTCTGCCGCCGAAGATATCGGTTTGGCAAATCCTAACGCGTTGTTGCTTGCCAACGCTTGTTTCGAAACGTTGCAAAAAATCGGTTGGCCCGAAGGGCGCATTGTTCTTGCCGAAACCACCATTTATTTAGCCACTTCGCCCAAGAGTAATTCGGCTTACTTAGCCATTGACGCCGCTATCGCGCATGTAGAAAAAACCGGAAATTTACCCGTGCCACTGCATTTGCGCAACGCGCCCACCTCGTTGATGAAAGAATTGGATTACGGAAAAGAGTACAAATACGCGCACGATTACGAAAACAATTTTGTGCGTCAGGATTATCTGCCCAAAGAATTGAAAAACACACGCTTTTGGGAAGCGCAAAATAATCCATCGGAAGCAAAAATGCGGGAGTTGATGAAGAAGTTATGGGAATAACTCTGTGACTGGGAAACTGGGCTATGTTGACGAGAAAGGGGTTTCAAATTGTAATTCGTAAAACTTGTCCGTCCACTGACGGATCTCGAAATCGTAAATTTATTTAATACCACCCCATTCCTCTATCGTATGGTGTACTACGTTCTTCCCATTTCAGGTCTTGCAACATGGATGCGTTGGCACGAATCACAAAGTTATACGATTTATATGGCCCAATAGGAATAAAACTTGCCGACATGCTCCAACAATGCAGATTACGTGTAAGTGAACAGTTGATATTGGTGAATTTTTTCTGTTCGAAATTATAATCGGTATTAAACGTAAAGTTCCAGTTTTTGGTGGGTTGGATAGCTCCCGAAATACCAAGATGGTGTGTTATCCTATATTTAAACTCCATTTTTTGTTTATCGAACTCCCCAATACCGAATGTTGGAGTATAGTTGATATTGAGATTCCAATTGACTTTATTTTTCAAGTAGCCATCATCATCAAATTCTCCCATCGAATTTTCTGCCCTATCGAAGACACTTTTTCTGGCACCTCCTTCGTGTGGATTTCGTCCAATAGTTCCATCATCGGGTAAATTCACAGAGTTATTGTTTTTCTGGTCATTTGTTTTATCTCCTTCATCTTTTTTCTTTCCAAACCATTTTCCAAACGTATCTTGATTAATGCTAAGCGATGGAACGGTAAAGCCCAACGAAGCAAGACGCCCAAATCCTTTTCCATTCAGTATGCGTAATTTATTGACACGAACAGGCGAGCCCGATTCGTTCAGTGCATACATATAAGGCTCCCATGTAGCTGTCAGATTCAAGGTATAAGTTGCTATTTTTAGGCGAATACCGCTACGGATAACACTCCACCTCATTGAATCGGCAGTCATGTTGTAGTCGAAACCGATATCAAGATTATCTATTAAACTTATTTTTTTAAATCCGGTAGAGTCGCTTTCACTTTTAACTTTCATCTCCAAGTTGTTTTTGAAGTTGAACCCGATACTTCCGCCTTTTTGCCCGGGCATAGATCCGTAAGGAGAGTACAAATATGTCATTTCCTTGTTATTCTCATTTACATAATTATACGATTCTATAAAATTATAGCGGGGCGATGTAAAATCGGGACGATAGTTAAAACTGATACTTGGTGAAAAGACATGGCGGATAGCTTGAATTTTATCTCCGAACATTTTCCAGGGAATATACATCCCATATAGTTTTGTTTCCATGCTCACGGAAGTATTGTAATCGTATATTCGTTTAAATTTCTGTATGGTATCAACCGCCACATGCCTTTTTGCTACCGGATCCCATGCCTGTTTTACGGCACTGGTATGCCAGCGCTCCGAATAATTGAACGACGGAGTAACCTGTATGCTATTAAATAAACTGAATGTAGCACTAACGGGAATATTGTGACGTATTTCGTTTTGCCAGTCTTTTAAAAGACTTGATTTTAAAAACCGTTCTTCGGTTGTGGAAATAGAGTTTCGAAGTTGACCCGAATAGCTTATTGCTATTTTTTCGTACCAACGCTCACTCCCCACCATTTTTTTTCGTTTAAACGGATTTATTCTTGCCATGGTTACCGAAACGTCAGGCAAAGTTGCGGAAATGGTTGAATTGGATGATACCTGGTTTATGTTCATCGATGCCGTAAGGTTCCACGGCGAGTCGGGGAAACGTTGAGTTATACTCACGCTGGAACTCTTGGTGTTACTTGACGCTTCACGGGAATAAAGGCGAGATAAATCGTTGAGATTGGCGCGGCTTGTCGAAAAATTCACACTTGCCGAAAATGTTCTGTACATATTGGCTTTCGGATCTTGAGAGTGAGTCCAGTTAATTCTGAAGTCTTTGGAAACCGAGTATAATCCCGGAACATTCAAATCTTTCAGTCCCTTATCGCCAATTACGGTATTTAAATAACTGGCGTTTACACTGCCTCTATATTTATAACGTTTCACATAAGTAGATCGGGCACTTACTCCCCACGTACCTTTTGTATAAATTTCGCCGGTGAGCGCCAAATCCACATAATCGTTTATGGCAAAGTAGTATCCACCATTTTGGAGATAAAAACCGCGCTCCATTTCATCGCCATACGAAGGCATAATTATTCCGGAGGAATACTTTTCGGTGAATGGGAAGAAAGCAAAAGGTAAAACAATGGGAAAAAGTGGCACATCGGCCACCACCAACCACGCGGGACCGGTAACTACATCTTTTTGAGGTCGAACTTTAGCTTTCGATAAATTTAGGTAGAAGTGCGGGTGGTCGTGTAAATCACAAGTTGTGTACTTGGCATTTACCATATAAAACGAATTGTCGGCATTTTTTTTGGCAGTATTAGCAACAATATAGCCCTCTCCCTGCTGTGTGATCACATTAGAAATAAATGCCTTTCCGGTATCGAAATTATAACGAACTTTTTTCATCTCGTATTCTGTGCCACCTTGTGTAAATACCGGATAACCAAATTCTTTTCCTACCGAGTCGAGTCCAAAAGTAGAAGACACGGTATTGCTGTCGAGATCCATCGTAATGTATTCTCCCTTAATAGCAAGGTCTCCGTATTTCACATCGGCATCGCCATACAAATATCCCATGTTTCCTTTAGTGAATACCATAGAATCTTTGGCGGTATAGAATACGGGAGCTGTAAGCTTTTCTTTTGTTGATAAGGAATCTACAGCAACTGAGTCGGCTGGTTGATGCAACGAGTCACTTCTCAACGTTCTTGTTTGAGATAAAGAAAGTTGAGGAAGAAGGAAGAGAAGAAAGAAAAATATATTTGCCCCTAAATATCTCATTTAAAATAGCCGATTGCGTGGTTTTAACATGCAAAGCTAAACATTAAAGTATTAATTCGCAGCAAAAATAATAAAAAGAAACTTAAGATAATGGGATTAGGGAGTTTTTGTGTAATGTTGACGAATAGTTGTGAAATGACAAGTTTTTCTGTTAACAGCTAAATTTCCCGTTAGAGTGCCTGATAAGAGCAAATTAGTAATTGCAATTTTAGCAAATTGACTGGTGGCTTACCTCTTGGTTGATAATGATTTTTACAAAAACATTACTTGCCTTTAACGATTTAAAAATATTCTTTATTTTCTTTTAACAATCAATTTTTTTATTTAGCTTTGTCGCTCAATAACAACCTAATGCATTTTTATGTTAAACTTATATCCATGACTTTTCCTTTCAATATTAAGCCGGTTGTAATTTGCACGCAGTACAATTATCGGTATAGGTACATTGTGTCAACGATTATTTATTCTGTATTAATCATCTTCATACTGAGTAGTTGCAAAGAGCGGATATCATATTCACCGCCTATACAAAAAGCAATTGAGTTATTTTATATTGAAAATGAAAACGACAGCATACTTCAACTATTAAGTGCAGACCTACAATTAAATAGCCAAGACATAGTATTGAGAGATATTTTCACGGCAGCTGCTCTATGTGAAAAAGGAGATGTTGATAGTGCCTCAACTCTATTTTCAGGTATAAAAATTGATGAGAAAGACAAAATCTTATCGTATTGGCATAAACATATTGGCGGATTAATACTTTTTCGAAAAAACAAACCCACCGAAGCCTATAAAGTATTGGAGAGAGCTACTTCAGGAACATGCTATGACATTAGGGCTAATGCTTTAAGCGAACGGTTAATTGCCAGAATACTCCTTTTTTATGGTAACAACCAAGAGGGTATAAAATGGATAGTAAAATCGTCACAGCACTTTCAACAGGTCGGTCTGGGGAAAAGCATAGGTATAAATAAGAAAATTTTGGGAAGATATTATATGAATATCGGAAATCAGAGAGAAGCACTTTATTTTTTCGAAAAGTCAGAATGTATCTTGAAAAAATTTGATGATATTGCCGAACTATACTATATCTATATAAACTTGAACGAATATTATGTGAAAACCAATAATTTAGAGGAAGCGGTTAAATATGCTGATATTTGTTTGAATATTCTAAAGGATTGGAACGACAATCAGATGAAAACAGTACTTTACAATATATTGGGCGAAATTAAACTGAAACAAAACAAAACCGATGAAGCCGAAGCCTACTTTCAAACAGCCTTAAAACTATCTGTTAACTTCATGACAGCAGATATTGAAGCAAGCATTGCACTTATTTTTCTTTCTAAAATTTATCACGAACGCGCTAATCGATCACAAGCCATAGAATATGCGCTACGTGCCCAAAAACTTTTCACAGGTCAATCTCGGCATCTCCAGTCTCAGTACGACGTGTATAATCAATTGAGTGCACTCTACAGCATACTGCCCAACAAAGACAAATATAACAGTTATAAAGATTCGGTCGATTTTTATTACAATTTACTCCAGGAAGAGCGAGCGAACCTGAGTAAAAATATTTATGATATACGAACCGAACTCTTGCAAATGTCTTATAATATAGAACAGTTAAAAAATAATGAGCGTAATCAACGTACCGTTATTATCATTGTTGCAACAGCATTTGTTTGTTTGATAATTATGCTTGTATTACTTTACCGCAGATGGAAGTCTAAAAACTTACTCCTGAAATCGTTGGCGCGAAAAAACATTCAGATGGTGGAAGAAGAACGAAGAAAGCTAAAGGAGATACAGCAACAATTCGCTGTCCGAGGTACTTTCCGAAAACAAATAGACGAAAATAGAGCTCAATTTATTTATGCTCAAATAATTGAATGGTTACAAGAAAACGAAAATTATAAACTCACAGACCTAACAATTGATCAATTGGCTTATGAATTGAACACCAATCGTGAATACATCTCCCAAGCCATCAACGCAAATGGTATAAAATTTAACGAACTAATTAATCGATTTCGTATAAACGAAGTTATCAATATTTTGTCTGATCCTACAAACAAGCTGTTTGCCCAAAAAATGTCTGTTATTGCATCGGAAGTCGGATATAAATCTGAGTCGGTGTTCTTCGATGCCTTTAAAAAGCAAACGGGAATGACACCTGCACAATTTCGTGCAGCAGAAAAAGATTTAGCAGAGCAAGCTCCTTAAAAACTCCAAACTTATTGTGTGAGCAATACCGTTTTTTGATGGCTGTTTTTAATCTGCCATCGAATATTGATTTCGGAAGAATCACATATTTGTAGATAAGCAAAGTTTGCCCATCTTTATGCGACTCCGTACGGAGTCGAACAAATATTGACGATTTTTATTCTACAAATATTTGAATCTAACGGATTCAGGACATTAAACAACTCTTATACCGAACTCACAAAAGCACATCACCTTATACCATATTCTACTCCTTTCTGACTCCGAATTGCCCAATTCGGAGAATACCAATAAAAAAAACGTCTCTGAATTGCCCAATTCAAAGAGAAAATATGTGAGAAAATATAAAAATCTCTCTTTTTTAATATTTTTTTGTGATTTAAATGCCAAAATTAATCAAAATGTCATAAAATATATTCTGCATTCTACAAAAAATTACTAAGAAGAACTTCTAATAATAAATAAAACCGGGGAATGCTGAAAACCGAACAACAGAGTAGGCGGAAAATTAAAAACTTGAAACATGAAAAAAACTATTTTCGGCGTTATTTTTATCTTATTACCATTTTTTCTTCAAGCACAAGATGTAATGACAAATCAGGATATCATTGCGATGAAGTCTTCAAAAATTTCGGATGATATGGTCATTTCAAAGATTATTTCGAGCGAATGCAATTTTGATTTAACCGTGCAAGGGATTATCAGCTTGAAAAACATGAAAGTATCAGACAAAGTCTTAAAGATAATGTTTACTGCTTCTCCGCCAACAGCAACTATCTACAACGACGATATTATAAGCCTAAGCAATGCAAAAGTATCGAGAGATATCATTAATCGAACAATAATGGCTACACCACACGATTTTGATGTCTCACCCGAAGGGTTGATTAAGTTAAAAACGGCTAAAGTAAATGCCTCTATTATTAAAACCATGATGGTAAGTCCCAAGCAAGAAAAAAGAAAATAAATCTCAAAATATATTCGTATGAAAAAAATTATTTTATTGTTTTTACTTACAGTATTTATAACTGCCGGCTTTGCTCAAGATCTCATAACCAACAAGGACATCGTTATGATGAAAACCTCAAAAATGAGCGACGATATTATTCTTGCCAAAATATCTTCAAGCACGTGCGATTTTGACTTATCCACCTCAGGCATTTTAGAACTAAAAAATGCTAAAGTTCCTGATAAAATTGTACGGGAAATGCTAAATGCTTCACCACCCAAAGAAGTGATGACTAATGATGATGTTACCAATATGCACCAAGCAAAGATATCTACTCCTATAATATTGGCAAAAATAGATGTTACCGAACACAACTTTGATGTTTCGCCCGAAGGATTAATAAAACTTACAACGGCGAAAGTGCCAAAAAACATTGTAAAAAAAATGATGGATGTTCCCACGGGAAAAAGTAGTAGTAATGGAGTATCTGGAAGTTCAAAAAAGGAAAACACCTCCTCGGGAAAAATCCTAAGATTTGATGAGATTGAAAATGCAAGTTTATCAAAAACCTATGATGGTTATATAGCAAAAGATGGAAGTGTTTTTATGAAAGGAGATAAAATCGCATTAAAGTTTCCAACAAAAGATGGGCGAGTTTTTCAATATATATACGAACAAAAGGGTCTGTCAAGTAGAACAAATTTAAGTCCTAAATACAGCAATACAGAGTTAGAAATAATTGGTGCACTTGCAGGCAAGGAAGACCTTTTTGGAAGTAAAAAATTCAAATATGCTAGAGTAATAGCCATGGGAGAAGGTCTTGTAACTGGGGTTATTATTGAAATAGAAAATGCTATTGCTTCGGGCGAAGTTAAATCAAAAGTTATTTCTGAAAATGAAGCTTTGGAAACCATTAAAAAAGCCAAAGATAAATTTGACTTAGGCTTAATCACTAAAGAAGAATACGAAAAAGTAAGAAAAGAAATGAGACAATACATCAAATAGAACTAATCAATAATCATTTTTAAAAATTAAAACAATGAAAAAAACATTATTAACATCGGTAATTGTAGCCTTATTGGCTTTGTGTGCAACTCATGTGAAAGCACAGGAAAATAAATTTTCGCTTGGTGGGGGAGCGGCGTATGCAACAGGAATAAAAAATGTAGGCTTCTTCGCAAAAGGAATGTATCATTTCACCCCTCGATGGGAAGCTGCAGCATCATTTACTTATTTTTTGCCCAAAGAGCAGGAGAATATAACCACCAATTTTTCGGCATTGGATGCAAACGTTCATTATGTTTTTTATAATGACGAGTATAAACTCGCGAGCTATTTGCTTTCGGGGATTGATGTTTTGTTTGGCAGTACTGATGTGGAAATAATGGGAAAAAATTTCTCAGACTCCGGTACTGTCCTCGGTTTTAATATGGGTGCGGGGCTCCGTTATCAATTATCGGAGAGATTGGCTTTGAATCCCGAATTAAAGTATGTTGTTTCAACAGAAGATAATAACTACCTATCGCTATCTATCGGATTACTTTTTAGTTTTTGAAACCAATAAAAGGAGTATTTATGAAAAAGATTGTGCGTATTTTATTACTTTTTTTCTTGGTTTTGTTGTTTGGTTGCAAACAAGATATACCGGAATTAACACCCGAAGAACAAGAAAAACAGCAGTTTGAAGAAATAATTAAGGTTCTAGATAATATTGATCCTATTGCAGATAATGCCCTCAAATCTGAAAACCCTGAGGAGGAACTTAAAAAAGTAGCTGAACAATTTAAAGATAATCCCGAAATTGAAGATATTTATTTCGAGAGAGATAAACTTATACTCAAATTTAAAAACGGAGGATATGTAGGTTGGTTTATTAAAGAAAAACTTCAGCCAACTACCAGAACCAGTCATTATTTTGAAGATATCAAGACAATAAAAGGAACTCGGAGTGGCGAAAATAATCTATATCCAAAAATTTTGTACATATACAGGCACACATTAGATAAAAGTAGAGCAAACCTGAATGAATACACGCGTAATTATATTAACTCAATTATAGATATAGGTTATAATATTACACCTGTATATGGAGAAGATTTCACTTTAGATTTTGCTCGAACTGGACTAACAGGATATGATGCTGTTTTTATAGACTCTCACGGTAGTTTTGATAAAGGAGCAGGTTTAACTTGGATATTAACAGGAGAAAAATTGTTCGAAGATAATGATTTGTTAATATTTAAAGAAAGGATTTGGCATTTAGGTCATATTCTTTATGATTTGAGTGGTACAAAAGACACTTATGAGCTATGGATTTCTCAAAATTTTATCGATGATAATTACAAAGACAATTCTTTTCCTTCAAATTCTTTCTGGTATTTTGGCACCTGCCAAACAATGATGGATTCTAAACTTAGATTTGCCAAAGTTCTTGCAAAAAAAGGTGCTAGTAAGATAGTTGGATATGATGAAACTACCTTTGCTGTAGTAGCTATTGATCATGCACACGCTATTTTAGACAAATTACTAATAGGAGAATCGTATAACCAGATTTTTTCTTCCTTTAATGATTTGGGTAAATGGTTATGCTCTGGTAACAATTGCCTAATTCAATACGAAAAATCTGCAAAAAGACAAGAAGAATATTCAGCAGGGAAATTACTACGCACCACAAACCTCGTTTCCTATCCGGCAGACATTAATTTCCGTTTTCATATCCTCCAGCTCGCCAAGCAAAATATGACTATTCCGCTGGTCATTGATACGCAAGAAGAGATAAAGATTATATCCGGTAGCGGCAGCTACGAAGTTACTAGCAGCAATCCGCAAGTGGCAAGCGCTTCGGTAACACCTGAAAAAGTTATTATAAAAGCACTTTCTAAAGGAGTCTCTCGAATTACTGTTACCGATACACAAACAAAACTTACCGCTATGCTTGATGTAGGTGTAATTACGCTACAGCAAAAGAAAATAGAAGAGATAATTCCATCACAATTTGTAGAAATACTAAAAGACTTAAATATGCCCTTTTATGAAGGAGAGAACCCTCCAATTATTGAAGGCGCCTATTTTATTTCTCCAAATATTTTAAGCGCTACAAATAAATCCAATGATTTTGATATTGGTTACCAATTTGGGGATGAAACTATACGTTTCTATGATCAAGATAATAAAACATTTGAGATAAAAGTAGCTTCAATACAGGGAAATAATACACACTCTTCTATTGAGACCTCTGTAACATCAGGATCAAATAACGCTTTCACAGTATACGGCAAGATAAGGACAGAGGATATTTATGACAACTCCATATATACTATTATGGGTGTAGTTTATTCAGGCACATTGGATAGTCAGGGAAATATTAAAAATTTCACTCAATCTTTTGTCATGTTGGATAAAAATGATCCAAATGGGAAATATATCAACGTAGGTGATGCACGTACAGTTATAGATGGAGATTATTACTCTTCCAAAACTACATGGCCTACCCGCAGCACACGAAGTGGTGGCGATGATGGAAAAGTTTCAAGTATTTCAAGAAAGAAATAAAAGTCATAAAACAAAAAAGTGGAGACCACAAAACCACTTAAAAAATGGGGCGATACCGAAAAGCCATAAGAGTAGGAAATTTAAAATTCAAAATAAAATGGAAAATAAATTTTTGACATTCATTAAACCGTACTTGTCATACATTGATAATGGTCAGTTCTTTCGTAAACCATTAAGTTGGCTTTACACACTACTTGCAATTGTAAATTTACTCATTCCCATTTATGTATTCTATATAGCCAGCAAAAGCGGAATTTTTAATAGCCCTGCAAAATTTGTAATTGTCTTTCTACTTCTATGGATGATTATTGTTTTTGCAGGCTGGGTAAGTTTTCAACTATGGTGGGACAGAAAATCAAGAATAAATATGTCTTCTACTACTGATGATGAATTTATCGCAACACCCGCCCTGTCTCACCTTATACAGACATTTGGAGAATGGATTGGAACTTGGATTGGACTAGTTGGATTTGGGTTTGCACTTTTAACAACAATTATTTTAGGTAAAGAAGGGTATTATCTTGGCGAAAATCTTGGCATTCCTTACTTGAGTACTGGCTGGATTGCTATATTAACAATGCCTATTACTGGTTTTTTGATTATTGTATTTTCAAGATTTTTAGCAGAACAGATTAAAGCACTTTCAGCAATAGCAAATAATACGAAAAAATAAAGACAAACCGATCTACACCGACATCAGAGATTCAAGAAAAACTTATTCTGAAAAATATGATGATGGATAGAGACTAACTGAAATAATGAGGCGGCAAATAAAATGTAACAAAACCGAACTCTAAATTTTAAAGATATAGGTGTAATCATCCTTACTTTCTTAACCCTTTCAAAGCTATTCTCCAACGGATAGCTTTGTTTTTTCCCTTCATAAACGCTTTCAATCTTTCCGGAATTTCTATGGATTTTCCGATACAATTTCCCACTGTTTCTTTAAATTTTACGGGGTAATTTTACAAACATAGGAACTTGTTTTCCAATTGAGCATTATTGTTCTTGTTCGGAACAAACGTTAATATCGTAAATATTCGGAAAACTTTGCTCCTTATTTTTCACAAATAACACCAATATTTGCCCCTAAATATTTTCAAATTGATTGATTTTTTGCCCCTGATTTTTCGCAAAATGATTATCTTTGCAAAAAAGAAAGGTGGGAATTGTGAATATTAAGCGAAAAATTGATACTGATTTACTAAACTGGAAAAGTGAAAAAGAACGAAAACCTTTATTGATTCGAGGTGCCAGGCAGATTGGAAAATCATATAGCGTTCGGAACTTGGGTAAAGTTTTTGAATACTATCTTGAATTAAATTTTGAAAAAGATGAGCGTCTCATTAACATTTTTGAACGCAGCAATGATGTTAAGCAACTTTGCAACACTTTGGCGTTGATGTACAACACCCCAATTATAGCCGGAAAAACCCTTTTATTTTTAGATGAGATACAAATAAGTCCAAAAGCAGTTAAAACACTGCGGTATTTTTATGAAGATTATCCTGATTTACACGTTATTTCGGCCGGTTCGCTGCTGGAATTCGCATTGGAAGATTTACCGATGTATGGTGTGGGGCGAATTCGTTCTATATTTATGTATCCACTCTCTTTTGATGAGTTTTTGGGCGCAATAGGCGAAGATATTTTGTTGGACGCGAAAAAACAATTATCAGCCACAAACTCATTTCCCGATGAAATACACAAAAAAACGAACGAACTCCTGAAACTATTCTTGTTGATTGGCGGAATGCCCAAAGTAGTAGCTTATTACGCGAAATACAAAGACTTGCTTGGTTGTGCGAAAATATTAAAAGATTTGTTGGTAGCGTATCAGGATGATTTTCGCAAATACGCCAAAAAATTTCCGACCTTGCAAATGCTCGAAGTTTTTCAGTCAATAGGCAAACAAATGGGCGGAAAATTCAACTATAGCAAAGCCATTGCAAGCGGTACGCATAGGCAGGCAAAAGAAGCTGTGCAAATGTTGATAATGGCGGGATTGGCAATTCCGGTAAAACATACATCGGCAAATGGATTGCCGCTGGGCGCCGAAAGTACAGACCGCAAAATAAAATTACTGCTCCTCGACACGGGGCTTTTTCAACAACTGAACAACTTGGATTTGTCGGAAATGTTACTTTCGGACAACTTCAATGCAGTCAACAAAGGCTTTATCGCAGAGCAATACGCGGGCTTGGAATTATTGAAATCGTCGTCTTGCTATTTCCCTGCTTCACTTTATTATTGGCAACGCGAAAAATCCGGAAGTTCAGCGGAGGTAGATTATATAATTCAGCGCAAAAGCATGGTCTTACCCATCGAAGTAAAATCCGGCACGCAGGGTAAAATGCAGAGTTTGCGTCTATTCCTTAAAGAAAAAAACTTGCCTTTAGGCGTCAGAACATCGTTAGAGAATTTTGCAACTTACGACAATATTGAAGTCTATCCGCTTTACGCCATTTCTCTTTTGAACGAATGATTTTAATAATTTACCGTCTCGCTAACAGTCAATCAGATGATAATCAAATAAACATTTCCAGATTTAAAACAGTTTCTTAAACACATCAAAGCTATTCGCCAACGGATAGCTTTGTTTTTTCCATTCATAAACGCTTTCAACCTCTCCGGAATTTCAACGGATTTTCCGATGCAATTTTCCACCGTTTCTTTAAATTTTGTGAGGTAATATTACAAATTAAAGATCAATAATATGTTTAGAAAGACATATATTCATTCCTAAAAATGCATTTTATCACACTTTTTCGTTCCGATAAATGTAAAATTATTTTTTTGTCTAAAAAAACAGGCAAAAATATGAAACGTACCGCTTACGCGCAATTTTAAAGCGGGAAAGCACACGCGCTGCACAAGTATCTGACGGATCCACCCGTCTGACACGTTGTTAACTGTCATTGTTCTTATCTCCCCGGTCTGGCGATTTAATATTCGAATGTCTGCTCTTTCCGCATCAGACCGGTTATCGGTCAGATGCTCCCAAGCGTCTGACACATTAACTCCCCAGCAATTGCAACGCTTTCCTAAAAACATCGTAATCTGTTGAAAACAGGAATGATTGTTTTTTCCCCTTCATTCGAAAATCTTTGTCAAAGTTTAGAACTTTGACAAAGGTTGTCAGACTATCCTTCAAACTCTTTCGTCTCCAAATCTCGAAAGCGAGTTGAAACTCACTTCACCCTACCCTTTCACCTTATATTCGCAATTGAAATTATATCGGAAAAAACTCCGGCGGCAGTAACGCTGGCGCCTGCACCGTAGCCTTTAATAACCATCGGATATTCGTTGTAACGCTCGGTGGTAATCATGATGATATTGTTGCTGCCTTCGAGATCGTAAAACGGATGCCCTTTTTCAACTTCCTGCAAGCCTATTTCGCAATTGCCCCGATTGTATGTAGCAATAAAACGGAGTTTCTTGTCTTCTTTCTCCAGTTGTTTTCTGCGATTTTCAAAAGTTTCATCCATTTCATGAATGGTTGTCCAAAATTCATCGAGCGAACCGTTGAAATATTTTTGCGGGATAAACAAGTTTTTCTCCACATCCTCCTGCTCCACACGGGCGCCGGCTTCTCTCGAAAGAATCACCAATTTGCGTGTAACATCAAGTCCGCTCAGATCGATACGCGGGTCGGGTTCGGCAAATTGCGCTTCAACAGCCATTTTCACCGCCTTGCTGAAAGGAATATTTTCACTTAATGTGTTGAAAATAAAATTTAAAGTCCCCGATAGCACGGCTTGCAATTTCACAATTTTATCGCCTGAATTGGTGAGCGAATTCATCGTGTTAATAATCGGCAATCCAGCTCCTACATTGGTTTCGAAAAGAAATTTTGTTCCGCTTTTGCGTGCGCTCTCTTTTAGGTAATGGTAGTTGGCATAATCGGAAGATGTTGCAATTTTATTAGCAGTAACTACCGACACATTTCCCGAAATCAACTCTCCATACAGTTCCGACACGGTTTTACTTGCAGTGCAATCTACAAAAACAGAATTAAAAATATTCATTTTCAGAACCTCATCGCGAATAAGTTGGGGAGAGCTTTGCATGCCGTTGTTCATCAGGTTTTCAAAATAATTTTCGAGTGGAATTCCATCGCGCGAAAATAGCGCTTTTCGCCCGTTAGCGATACCAACAACATTTACTTTCAGCTTGTTTTGCTCTTCAAGCACATGTTTCTGCTGATTAATTTGTGCCAGCAGCTTACTCCCAACCGTTCCGGTTCCGACAACAAAAAGATTTAATTCTTGAAAAGGTGATAAGAAAAACGAATCGTGAATAACATTCAGTGCTTTCTTCAAGTTTCTTTTTGCAATCACGCAAGAGATATGAGTTTCCGAAGCGCCTTGTGCCATCGCCACAACGCTAATTCCACTTCGTCCCAATGCACCGAAAAATTTGCCGGCAACACCGGGAATATGCTTCATATTTTGTCCCACCACGGCAATGGTTGCCAAATCGTACTCAACAATAATTTCGTTAATGCTTCCCATCTCAATCTCTTTGGCAAACTCTTGGCTCAATACTTTTTGAGAAAGCACAGCATCCTGCGTTCGTACTCCAATGGATGTGCTGTTTTCCGACGAGGCCTGCGAAACTAAAAATACACTAATACCGTTGTCGGCCAAAGCCGAAAAAATTCGTTTATTCACACCTATCACGCCTACCATTCCCAATCCCTGAATGGTGATTAGCGTTGTATCGTTAATAGAGGAAATTCCTTTTATTATTTTCCCGTTAAGTGTAGGTTCCGTGCTTCGAATAAGTGTTCCTTCGGAATCGGGACGGAAAGTATTTCTCACTCGAATAGGAATTCCTTTATGGTAAACGGGGAAAATAGTGGGTGGGTAAATCACCTTAGCACCAAAGTTGGAAAGCTCAATAGCCTCCGTAAATGAAAGTTCCTCAATAATATAGGCCGAATTAATAATTTTGGGATCGGCCGTCATAAAACCATCCACATCGGTCCAAATTTCCAGTACCGAAGCATTTAAAGCCGCAGCAATAATGGCAGCCGTGTAATCCGAACCACCACGCCCGAGATTGGTAATATCGTCGCCTTCTTTGCTCGAAGAGATAAATCCCGGCACAACCGCCACTTCGGGAAGCGGTTCATTTGAAAATGTTTGCCTTATGAGCTCGTTGGAGTAAGCAATATCGGGAATGTGGTGGCTAAATTGCTTGGTGGTTTTAATAAATCGGGTGGAATCGTACACCTTAGCACCATTTATTACTTTACCGATAATAAGTGAAGATAATCGCTCTCCGTAACTGATAACTTTATCGGATGTTTTTTGCGATAAGTCGCCAATCAGATAGACTCCACGCAAAATATTGCGAAGATCTTCGAACATAGGTGTTATTTTTTGTTTCAGCTCTGTCTTATCAACAAGAGAAACTACCGTTTTATCAATCATCTCTTCGTGGCGGAGAATAATTTCTTCCAATATAGACTCGTATCCCGAATTTGCTTTTAATGCAAAATCTGCTGCCAGCAAAAGACGGTCGGTAATGCCGCCCAAAGCTGAAACTACTATTACTACAGGCTCTTTTTCGGTTTCTACAATATTTTTCACCAATTGCAGACTTTTGGGAGTTCCTACAGAAGTCCCGCCAAATTTCATCACTTTCATCGTGTATGAATATTTTTTTTACCGTTAAAAACGGTGTTGAATGAAATAAAAAATATGAATTATATGTCGCAAATCGGCTGATTTGCAGGTGGCAAACAACGTTGCCGTGTGGATGTGAAAAATTATATAACCCCCTGGGGGGCCATAGTCATTGTGGAGAGAGTTGTGTATGTTGAATGTGAAGAATTCATTGCAACGTTTTCAATATGCTGCAAAAGTACATGATTTTTTTCTATTTCCAAATACTAATCTCCTAATAAAAAATATTATTTACCTAAAAGGCGATATCTTCATAACCGTAAGTAATCTCTTTGGGGAAGTTAGATGGAAAATATCGCATTAAAAAAGCATTGCTCTTTTAACGGAACAATGCTTTTAAGTGCCAAGCACAAATTAGTTTATAGTATTCATAAATAAATCGACACGATTTA
>JAUNUM010000152.1 GCA_030538215.1 Bacteroidia bacterium | reverse complement strand
CTTACAGTTATGGTTAAAGAAACAATATGATCTTGGACATATAATATCATATTCCAATGCAGTATATGAGAGAGAAATTAACAGATATGGAGGAATAAAATTAATAAAATATGCTGAAAAAGTATTTGAGAGTGATTCTTTATGTGCTTTTTTCATAGTAAGACTGATTGATGAAGTATCTGAAATTTCTTTGTTGAATATTTGTTTAATATTTATATATGATCTCCTAAAAATATTCTTAGGAGATAAAGTAGAGATCGAAAAATACTTAGATAAATATGTATCTAAAGAAGAATTCAGGAAGGAATATCAAAAAAACAGAAAAAACCATATAGCGATTCTTGAAGATCCGTATAGTTACTTGAGTAGTTTAGACGATCAATTAATAAACTATTTCAAGATAAGAAATGTAGCATTGTCTCAATACTACGAAAACATGAAGATTATAGATGAAAATAATAAACTAACTAATACAATTTCAAGAATAACTATGACGTTTGTACATATGTTTTGTAATAGAATTAATGGAAATCGAATTTGGGAAAGACAATTATTAGCTTTGACTAGACATACAGTGCATGATTGTATCAAAAAAGAACGCAGAGTGGTTATTTGATTAGTAGGTAGGAAATTCTAGTATGAAATCGAATGAAAATATCAATTTATTAAATAATCTAAGGAGATGTAACAGACTTTTAATAGAGTTTAAAAAGTCTTATGTAATTATTGTCATACTTTTAGCTATTATTCAAGGGTTATTGCCTGCTGCAACATTAACTTTGAGAAAAAATATTATTAATAATATACAAGTCAGGACGCTAAATATTTCTGAATTCTTAGTATTGGTATTAATTTATGTTGGAATAGCAATAGTATCATTAGTCATTGACTATATCTATGGTATTTATAATGCGACAGTATCAGCAAATTTCAATAACTATATTAAATTAATGGTCCTTAATAAAGCAACACAGCTAAATTTAAAAAATTTTGAAGATTCACAAACTTTTAATATTATCGACAGAGCAAAAACTCAAAGTGGAGGAAATATCTTAAGTTTTTATTCATCCTTCATGAGTATTATTAAAAGTATAATAAAAATAATAACAACTATTATAATAATTAGTGAGTTTAGTATTTATCTGATTCCGCTAGTAATGATTCTTCCCGTGTTAAGATATTGGTATTATTTGAAGTTTAATAAATTGCGTTATGATTTTCAAATAAGACGAACCGTAGATAATAGGATACTATGGTACATTGAATATTTATTATTAACAGGTAATGCATTTAAAGAAATTAAACTTCTAAATATTAGTGATTATTTAATAAAGAACTATAAATTTAGAGCACTAGATATAATACGTGAGAATTTGAATATTATTAAACAAACAGGAAAAATTAATACTACTATATCAATAGCAGATCAATTTTTAACAGGAGGAATACTCACGTATATCTTATTTATGGGTTTTAATGGTAGATTACTTATCGGTGAGGTCATAACTTATAATGACGGATTAATAACTGTAAAGCAAGAGATTGAGAATGCTTTGCTTCTAATCTCTGGAATGGCAGAAAATGCTTTAAATTTAAATTTTTTATTTGATTTTTTGAACTTAAATTCTGATATTCTGGAAGAAGTTGAAAATAATACAGAAAGTATAAAAATTGGCAAAGTTGAAAGGATAAGTTTAAAAAATGTTTCATATTCTTATCAAGGTTCTAATTTGTGTATCCTTAAAAATATAAATTTAAATATAAGTAGTAATAAAACCATTGGTTTAGTTGGGAAAAATGGAGCGGGGAAATCAACTTTAATAAAAATATTAATGGGATTTTATGATGATTACGAGGGTGATATATTTATAAATGATATTAATTTAAAATTAATTGATAAAGAAAGTTATATGAATAAAATACGATGTGTTTTTCAAGACTATATACGATTTGAAATGTCAATTCGAGAAAACATTGGATTTGGTAATATTATAAACCTTCATAATGATAATGATATTACTAAATGCCTTGCGGGTGTTGGATTAGATGAGAAGTTGTATAGCGAAGGTGGCCTAGATACTATCATAGGAAGTTGGTTTGGTAGTAAGGATATATCCATAGGTGAATGGCAAAGAATAGCAATATCTAGAGCGATTTTTAGAAATGCAGATATATATATATTTGACGAACCTGATGCATCATTAGATGGAGAAGTAGAATTTAAGATGATAAAGACTTATAAGAAAATACTTTCAGGACGAGTTGGGATATTTATATCTCATAAAGTAAACCATATAAAGTTTGTAGCTGATGAAATTGTTGTGATCAATAACAATACAATTGAAGAGACAGGAACGCATGAAGAATTAATGAGAAAGAAAGGAACATACTACGATTTATATAATGCGCAGAATATATAAAAGAATCAAGTAAGCATATAGAAGGTGAGTTATATTGTGACTAAAAATGTAAATGTGAGCTGGAATCTATGTTTTGTTAATAATACCTATAGTAAGTTAGATGAAATTGTTGAACATTATTTTAATTGCTTAGAAGGAGAAGTAATTAGAGAAAATTTAAATAATGATGGGTTAGCAGGATATTTGATCGCTATTTCAGAATTTTACACGTTTTTAGTCGATAAAGAAAAATGGCTAAAGTATTCTTACTTTATAGCATCAAGATTACGGGAAGTTGCATTAATAGATATAAAAAACAAGAATTATAATTTTATTGGAGGCTTATTAGATATTGGTTTTTCAGTAAGCTTAGCAAATAAAAAGATAGGTAAATATACAAATTTTAGAAATGATATTAATAATGTACTATCGTACAATGCTCGTAACA
>JAUNUM010000151.1 GCA_030538215.1 Bacteroidia bacterium | reverse complement strand
CTCGGAAATCATGGAAAGGCAGGCGGGACCGCAGTCCATGGAGTCGGGTTGGTGGATGTAGGGGAACATTTTCAATAAATTCACTCATTTATCAATTTAAAACCTCTCTCCGTATCTTGAAGTTTTTTTTGCTCTCTTTTTGTATTTTTATTGTTTAAATTATATCTAAAACCTATTAACATAATATTTCCCCTATTTATAAACGCATTTCTATAATACTTTTCATACAAATCGTCATACATCCATTCTTCTACAACTTTTTTGCCGAATAAAAAACGCATTCCGGCTTGCACATCCCAGTTTTTATTGATCTTATACGTAAGAGTTAATTGAGATTCAGGAGAAGATATAAACTTTGAAATAGGAGAATATTCAATTCCGGAAACATAATAATACGCATTCATCGATAACTTTTTGTAATATAGGTATAAAGAAAATGTACCATTTATGGTATTTCGAATTTCATCGTTATCAAAAAAACTTCGTTGAAAACTAAGACGTCCGGTTATGTAACCAATATTTTTTAGAGTATACCTTGCATTTAATCCGGTTTGCAATGTTTTATAATTTCCCATGTTTTGTGGTTTGCGTATATAGACATTATCAATTACTTCTCCTTTATATCGGATATAATCTGTTAGCAAATTATATTTCGCAAATGGTTCAAGATATAGATTTTTATATGTAAAAGTATAATTAAATTGCACATTATCTATATATTGTGGTTTTAATAAAGGATTTCCTGTGCTAATTATCATTGAGTCGGTAGAGGTGTTATATGGATTTAATTGAGTAACTGTGGGAGTTTGCATATATTTATTATAACTTAATCGGAAACTGTGTTTAGATGATGCTTTATATCCCATTGTAACAGATGGCTTAAAATTATAGTAATTATTTTTTTGTTCTCCCGATGTAACGAAAAACATATCCACTCCAATTGATGCAGCTACTGAAATTTTTTTATTCCATGTTCTATCCACATCTAAATACAAATGTTCATTCCATTCGTTGTGAAGAAATATAGGAATATTGGTATTATATTGTTCTACCTTATTCTTTTGATAGTAAGTCTGGCTTCCTATGTTTGCATTTAGATCATTTAAAGGTGTAAAATAATAATTTAAAGAGAGTGAACCTGAATTACGATTATTTTTAAAGTGAATATTATTACTGAAATTGAAATCATCTCCTTTGTTTATTTCTGTGACCTCATTGTGATTTTTGCTGAAATTTATTCGCAGTAAAGCATCTATATAGTTTGAATTTTCAAAGGTGTATTTATGATATATATTATTAGTATTAGTAAACGATTTATCGTTGTAAATGCGTGAATAAGAAAATAGTTTTGATTCAGATTGAGTTTCAAAATTTCCTTCGCCATTATTATTGCCGCTAACGGGGATTTGGCGCATAGTAATACTAAAAGAAGAATAGTTTTTTTTGCTCCAAACCTTATCTCCTCCTATTGCTAAAAAATTGTCGCAGTAATTAGAAATATTGGAGGAGTTGATTTCTTTTACGGTGTTTTTAATGTTAATTACATTTGTTACATTTGCTTTATTCTGATAAAAATGAAACTGTTGTCCACTTACGTAAAATGAATGATTCTCACTTCCTGTTTCATATGAGGCATCGGCAATTCCAAATATGAATTGAGGATTAAGGTTGGCACCCACATTTAAATAATGATAGTTTCCTTGTGATTTTTTCATCTTTAGGTTTATAATTCCTGTGTAGCCTTCTTTTGAATATCTAATCGAAGGTGATTCTATTATTTCTACGCTTTCGATATCTGCAGGATTTAAAGAGGCTATTCCTCCTCCTCGTCGTAAGCCGTTTATCAGAATAAGAGGTTTAGAACCATCGGCAAGCGATATAGAACGCATATTTTTGTCGATGGACAGCTTAGGAATTTCTTGCAAAGCTGTAAAAATATCTTTTTCATTTTTTGCTTCTGATGAAAGATAAAAAGATGCCCCCGATGAAGTCATTGTTGTGATGTTGCTCCTATCGGAAGCAATTACTACTTCATCAAGCTCAACGTTCATATCTAACTTATAATGCAACCCTTTGTCCGCAGATAATATTATTTTTTCTATGATTGGTTTGCTACTCACGTGAGTTATTGTGAGAATATAATCATCTTTTTTTAAGTGAGGAAAAGTAAAAGATCCTTTTTCATCAGTAATTGTTCCGGAAACTAATGTAATGGAGTCACCTTTTAATAAAACCACAGATGCATCCTTTATCGGTTGATTATTACCTGTAATATATCCTGTTAGTTTATATTGGGCAAATCCATGAGAAACAGAAAATGAAATATAAATTAGTAAAAATAAAAACTTTCGCATGAGCAGATATTTCTATGTGGATTTTTTTAAGAGATTACATTTTTTATTATTAGCACTACTTGTGTAATCAATAATCTAAGAATTATGTAACCCCTTTCTTATCAACGCGTCATTAAATTTTAATATTACGTATTCACTTACAGGGATTTCCATGTATTCTAATTGACAATATTTTAGAATGTTAATTGAATCCTCCAGCTGTTTCTGACAACATGGGCCCCAACATAAAGGCAAAAATTTACATTGTTTGCACAAATTATTGTTATATGTATATATTGATAGTCTTTTATTTAGTTTATCCGTATTCCAAGAAATCTCTCCATTCATATTTAATATCCCTTCTTGTCGGTCGTCCGTAAAATCACGCCCAATACACTTATAGACTATTTTGTTATAATTAATTACTGCTTGATTAGGTTTACTGACTTTACAAGAATGACTTCTTCTAAAAAAGTTCATATAAGATATTTTAAAACCATTAGCCTGAAATGCTAATATAGCATCACTTAAACCTTTATTCAATCCTTTGGCGGCTCTGGTTTGCCAAATTCTTTCTAAATGAATAAGTATCTTTTTTCTATCAACT
>JAUNUM010000038.1 GCA_030538215.1 Bacteroidia bacterium | reverse complement strand
CTAAAGTCTTGCACTAAAGTGCATAGTTTTAACTAGCGAACTTAAAAAATAAACCACCGCATTTAAAATATTCACCGTAGAGACGTCATACTATGGCGTCTCTACAAATACCACCCGCATTTGAAATATTCACCTGTAGAGACGTCATATTATGGCGTCTCTACATTAATATAGCCCATATTATCCAAAAAACTATTACCTTTGGCACATGAATACACTCCTTTACACCATTGCAGGTCACACCATTGCTGTGGAAACACCCCACATGGAAAAAACAACAGCATTGTTGCCTAATTTTGCACCGTTCCGCATTTCGGATGCCGTAGGCAATGTATTGTTTCGTCTCTCGGGCGATGTGCCTCTCGCCATACCCAAACAGGTGTGCGACGATGCTTTCGATTGGAACGGAATCGGGTACGAGGTTTACAATACATCCGGCGGCTGGATCATTACAATGGAGTTAAACAACCGCAAACAAACGCTTTATGCCACGCAAGATTGGCAATATCTATATACCGACTTATCGCTGACAAAAAAAGAGGAGGCACGGTTTCTCAATAATTTTCTTATCGTAGCATTCGGAATGGCATCGGCGCCAATGAAAACGGTAAAGGTGCACGCTTCGGTTATTGAGAAAGACGGTAAAGCCCTGCTTTTCCTCGGCAAAAGCGGAACGGGTAAAAGTACGCACAGCCGCCTGTGGCAACAGTTTGTGCCGGGCTGCGCACTGCTCAACGACGATGAACCCGTGGTGCGCCTTTGCGACAACGGCACGGTAAGCGTGTTCGGCACACCGTGGAGCGGCAAAACACCCTGCTATAAAAACCAACAAGCCGAAGTGGCGGCTTTTGTGCATCTGTACCAGCACCCCGAAAATATACTTACGCCCGTAAAAGGGTTGGCGGCTTTTACATCGCTCTTGCAATCCACAAGCGTAATGCGCAGCAACAGCCGCAACAAGGAATGGGTTACCGATACGCTGAGCGATATATTGCAACGCACCCCCGTTTATCGGTTGGATTGCCGGCCCGATGAAGGTGCCGTGCGACTAACGGAACAATTGATTACCGCCGTACGGTAGAGACGTCATATTATGGCGTCTCTACAAATAGAATAGGGATAACAACCAAAATAAAACCAATATGCCTACCGATAAATTCCAACACCGCTACCGCATACCGTCTGCCCGCGCCACGTGGCACGATTATAACGGTGGCGTATATTTCATTACGGTATGCACAGCGGGAAAGGAATGTTTTTTCGGCGAAATAGAAAACGGTAAAATGATGTTGAATGGGTTGGGACGGTATGTGGATGAATGTGTTCGTAAAATGGAAAATTTACATTCAGATATTTCTGTTCCATTATATGTTGTTATGCCGAATCATATACATTTAATTGTATTTGTTGATGCACCGACCCCCGTAGAGACGTCATACCATGGCGTCTCCATAGACCCAGAGACGCCAGTCTCCATAGACCCAGAGCCCACCCCCCACCACCACCCCCCCCCCCGCCGGTCGGTGACGTCTCTACGGGGGGGATGGATGGAATTGGAAATAAAAATAAAAAAATGCAATCCATCGCTAAACAATGCGGACGTTTATCGCACATAATATCACGTTTCAAATCCGCCATCACCAAACACGCCAATGCCCACAACCTGCCGTTCGCGTGGCAAACCCGATTTCACGACCGTATCATCCGTGACCAACACGAATTGAACCGCATTGCGGAATATATTGAAAACAATCCCGCACAGTGGGAAATGGACGAATTATATACAACCATGCAATGACAACCAACAAACGCACCATATCCAACCTGCTGTTCATCGAAACAATGAACGACAATGAACGCATAAAAACCACCATAAAGGGAAATAGCATGTTACCTTTTATCGTGGGCGGCAGGGATGTGGTTACGCTGGTAAGAGCAACGCCCGAATCGGTGCAAAAAGGACGTGTGGTGGTAGCTCGCATCAACGAAAAAACTGCTTATCTGCATCGCATAGAGCGGGTGGAAGGCAACAAGGTAACCCTTCGGGGCGATGGCAATCCTTATTCGCGGGAAACCTGCCCGATTTCGGCTATTTCGGCAGAAGCCATAGAGCTAAATAGGAACGGCAAACTATATACCCCAAATTCTTTGACGTGGAAAGCTGCCCGCTACTTGTGGCCGTCCAATGGTTTCTTGCGGCGGGTGTTATTAGCAATTTATCGTAAATTATCATTGTCGTAGAGACGTCATAATATGGCGTCTCTACAACCATACAAAAATAAAATAATATGCAATTTAAATCAAACATTCAAATCAAACAAATTGGAGGTGAGAGCGTTCTTGTTTCCTACGATGACAGAGAGATCAATTACACACGCGTTATCACGCTTAATGAATCGGCAGAATATCTTATCAGCCAAAGCCTCGATGAGAAACTGTTTTCTCCTATGATTTGGAGAGATTTGTTGTCAACAAAATATGGTATCAGCAAAGAACGGGCGCTTGTAGATACCTTGGCGTTGATAGAGAAATTAAAAGAAGCGGATGTGCTTGTGCTGTAGAGACGTCATACTATGGCGTCTCTACGGTAAAATATTCCACAAATCAATGTTTTTTATAGAGACGCCATAGTATGACGTCTCTACAACAACAAAACAATATGAATATTGCTCATTCCCTTTTCCTTGAACTACTGACTGCCGCTATTTGGAATCGTCCGGCAAATTCGGAACGGTTTCAACATATCGACACGGCAGTTTGGGAGAAAATTATCGAATTGTCCATTGCCCAAAAAGTAAATGCGCTTATTTATGATGGTGTGATGTCGCTGCCGCAAGCGTTTCATCCCGAAAAGAAGATAATATACAAACTTCATCTTCAAGCCGAGACCATTGAAGCATCGAACCGAAGTATCAATAACGTATTAAAAAAACTATCGGCAGAATACAAGCAGCTTGCTTGTCCTTTTGTTTTGCTTAAGGGACAAGCCAATGCCATGCTCTATCCCAACCCTTTACACCGCACGCCGGGAGATATTGATGTCTATTTATACCAAAAAGGAGATTACGAAAAGACAAATAACTGGGCACGCGAACAAGGTTTCAAAATGGATGCGGAAAATATTCATCACCAATCGTTCGAGTACGAGGGTATCCATATCGAAAACCATAAAAACATTACCTATTTCGGCATTGTTAAATACGATCGGTTATTGGAAAAGAAAATACAAGAAATAATAACGAACAGTGATTTTATTTCAGTCCATATCGATGAACTTCCTGTTCGTGTACTTCCCATAGAGTTCAATGCATTCTTTATTTTTCAGCACTTGTTTCATCATTTCATTCATTTGGGTGTAGGTATCCGGCAGTTTTGCGATTGGGTACTGTTTTTTGACACATATTCCACACAAATCAACAAGGAGCGATTCAATAGTTTGGTTGCCGATTTCGGATTGCTCAACGCCATGCAGGTGTTTGCATCGGTGGCGGTAAAATATATGGGCACCAAGGCATCAATCTTCCCTTTTAGTACAGACACTCAAGGTAAATACGTAGATTTGGTGATGCATGATATTTTTAGAGGCGGTAGTTTTGGCTACTCCGTTTTTCAAAACAAACGTTTTCGAAACAGTTTGCATCGAAAATGGCACTCGTTTGCATGCACAATTAGCCGCTTGCAGAAGATATACGGAATTGCCCCCCGACATACAATAACATTGCCACTCAATAAGGTAGTAACAAACATAAAACTTTTATTCAAGAAGTAAATGAGGAGGTTTCTGAAGTTTCTATTGCATATTTCCAAAGGTCACCGAAAAGCATTATCGGCTATACTTTTGATAGGTATTCTAAGCGTTGCCGTTTCACTTGCTTTCGTGTGGGCGCTTAAAACGGTTGTAGATGTTGCCACGGGAGATACGGGCGGTTCGCTCTTGCATTTTTCAGTCATACTTGTCTGTCTTGCTTTATTCAGGGTGCTTCTCAATGTGCTGGATGTACGATACACAAATATTACAGAAGTAAAGGTAGGAAACGCTATTCGGCAAAAGGTTTTCTCAAACTTGTTGTACACAAAATGGATTGAAGCAAATTCGCTGCATAGCGGAGATGTTTTAACCCGAATTATAAAAGATACAGACGATATTATAAAAACAATGATATCTACATTTCCACTGTTGATCACTTCGTTGTTGCAACTGATGGGGGCTTTTGTTATTCTGCTTATCATGGATCCGGCGCTGGCGCTTATATTAGGAGTAGCCATGCCTACCCTGCTCTTTTTTAGCAAGCCCTATTACGTGAAAATGCGGGATTACACACGACAAATAAAAGAGAGCGAAAGTTTCATTACTTCAATGATGGAAGAAAATCTGCTAAATCAATTAGTTGTAAGAACATACGAACGGCAAGAAAGTGAACTCCACCGGCTAAACACCCTCCAACAAGAGCTGCAAGGCAAGGTGGAAAGAAAAACAACGGTATCGGTATGGGCTCGTTTTGTGTCGGGAATTGGTTTTAGCGGTGGATATGTTACCGCTTTTATTTGGGGTGCGTGGGGAATTGCCGGAAAAACTATTACTTTCGGCACTCTTACGGCTTACTTGCAATTAGTCAATCAGATACAACGTCCGCTGTATGAACTGATGCGTATGTTTCCTGCTATAATATCGGCTCAGGCAGCCAGTGAGCGACTATCGTTTCTTAGCACGTTGGAAACAGAAGACATTGGAGAAAAGCAGTTTTTAAAAGGAGAAGTTTCCTTGATAATCGACGATATTACTTACACGTACCGCAATAATGAGAATCCTGTAATCAAAAACTTTTCGCTGCAAGCCTGCCCCGGAGAAATGATTGCCGTAATGGGAGAAACCGGCGCCGGAAAAACCACGTTGCTTCGCTTAATTCTATCGTTAATTGAGCCGAATAAGGGAGAGATTGTCATACAAAATGCAAGGGAACGTGTTGCGGTTTCTCCCGCAACACGTTCAAACTTTGTATATGTACCTCAAGGGAATACGTTGTTTAGCGGTACAATTCGAGATAATCTTTTAATCGGTAATCCCGATGCAAATGATGAAATGCTTATTAAAGCGCTTGAAACAGCTTCGGCAACATTTGTTGTACGTTTGCCCGAAGGGCTTAATACGGTACTTGGTGTTGGCGGAACAGGAGTTTCGGAAGGACAGGCACAACGAATTGCTATTGCACGCTCATTGCTTCGACCCGGACAAATATTGCTGTTAGATGAAGCCACATCGGCATTGGATACGGAAACCGAACGTTTATTCCTCCACAATTTAAAGAAAGAAATCGGTAATAGAGTTGTTCTGTTTATTACTCATCAGCCCGAAGTGGCTAAATATTGCGATAGGGTTTATAAGGTATAGCTTACCACACCACAATTTCATCCACAAAAACCCAACCTCCTTTTATTCCGTTAGGAATGGCTTTGTAACGAATGTATCGGGCATTTGCCGTGCCTTGCCAGCCGAAGTTTTGAAACAATGTTCCGGGCTCTTTTTCCGATACCGTGCTTTTCACACGCGATAGTTCGGTAAACGTTTTGTTATCATCCGATAGAGAAATAACCACCTCTTTTGGAAACCAAATCCAGGGACCGATGCTTTGCATAAATCGGGCGTTGACAGAACTGATGGATTGTAAATTGCCTAAATCTATAGTAACATCCATTCCATTGGTCATAAATCCCTGCCAACGACCATCGCCGTGCGATAATCCACCCATCAAACCGTTAATCAACGCTTTTTCGCCTCCGGCGGGATAATATGGATTAACAGGAATATTGTATATAACCGATTTCCCGATAGCGTTGTGATAGTCAAATCGGCGAGTTATAGCAGTGCCGATGGCTTTTTCACCGGAAAACAATTGTGCTGTTACTGTAACAGAATCCTTTACCTGAATGGGATTGGTGTAAACGGGCGATTGAGCGTTTGGTTGTGAACCATCCGTCGTATAACGTATTTCTACCGGATCTTTTTCGGTGGAAAGCGATACGGAAATTGCATTGGAAGCTGAATCGGTATCGTGCGAGAAACTAACTTCATCCGATAGTGTAAACGTGTTGTAACCTTTGCTTTGCAGCTGAGGGATGGCGTTGTTTACACGCAATCTGAAATCTTTCCACGATTTATTTTCGGGTTGCGTCCACGCCACTTCCGCCAGAGCCAGCGCACGTGGATACATCATATATTCCATATGCTCTTCAGAAGGAATGTATTCCGCCCAATGGTTTGCCTGAACACCCAGAATATGCTTGGACTCTTCCTCCAAAAGCACTGCCGGAACGGGATTGTAGGAATATACTTTTTCTATGGGTAGAAATCCGCCGATAGCTTCCGGTTGCGTGCCCGGATTGGCTTGATACGAATCGAAATAACAAAACTCTCCGGGTGTCATTATGGCATCGTGACCGCTTTTCACAGCATCAATTCCGCCTTGTTCGCCACGCCACGACATCACGGTAGCGTTCGGTGCCAAACCACCGTCTAATATTTCGTCCCAACCAAGCAATCTCCGTCCCTTGGAATTCAAAAACTTCTCTATTCGTTTTATCAGATAGCTTTGCAGTTCGGCTTCATCCTTCAACCCCTCTGTTTTTATCCGCGCCTGACATTTAGGACATTTCCTCCAATGCTCGCGACTGGCTTCATCGCCACCTACATGGATGTATTCCGACGGAAAAATATCGATAACTTCCGTCAGCACATTTTCCAAAAACTCAAACGTTTGTTCGTTGCCTATGCAAAACTCACTGCTTGTATAAGGTTTTCCGGTACACGAAAGATGCGGATAAACCGCCAAAACTTCTTCGGAATGACCGGGCATTTCAATTTCGGGAATCACCGTGATATGCCGTTCGGCAGCGTAACGCACCAATTCACGCGCCTCATCTTGCGTGTAATAACCGCCGTATGCTCCGGGCGTGTCTTCGGGCACATATTTTCGCCCCGAATTCCACCACTCTTTCCACGTGGGCTCCATGCGCCATGCGGCAATACCCGTGAGTTCGGGATACTTTTTTATTTCGATGCGCCAGCCCGGGCCATCGGTAAAATGCCAATGGAAACGGTTGAGCTTGTAGTGCGCCATTAAATCGATTTGCTTTTTCAGAAAATCAAGCGATACGAAATGGCGCGAAGCATCAATGTGAAGTCCGCGATAACCAAAACGAGGCTCATCTTCAATTTTCACATAAGGAATGTGAGTTTTATTTTCGCTCAATTGAACCAACGATTGAATTCCGTAGAACAATCCGGCTTCACTTAAAGCCGATATCTCCACCCCTTTTCTATTTACCGTAAGTGAGTAAGATTCATCAGACTGTGTTTTGGCTTGGGGTTGCAAAATCAATCGCAACTTCTTACCCGAGGAAGATAATGTTATGCTCTGTTTTAAGAGAGCCAATAAGTTTTCTTCGGTTTTGGTTTCAAGATTTTCTGTCACAACATTAAATCCTTGTGATACACCAAGACTCCCCGAACCAATTTCTATTTTATTGGGTTTAGGAATAAGATTTAGTTCCGCTGTTTCACTGTTTTTTTGCTGACACGAAAAAAGAATAAGAAAAAGCGATAGAATGAGATATTTATTCATTTGAATGATGATTTTGAGACAAAGATAATGAAAAGAAGTACTTTTTCACACTATCTCTCCCTTATCAAATACACCAACACCGGAAAGTGATCGCTATATCCATTCATAAAAGTGCTATTTGAAAAAGTACGAAATGGATATCCTTTATTGGAGCCTTCTTTTTGGATAAGAAAGTCGCGATTAAATATTTCGGGTTTCCAGAATCGTAAGCCGGATTTGTCGTGCAAGAGACCGTGTGAAACAATTATCTGGTCAAACAAACTCCATTTACCTTGATAGGCAAGTGAACCTACGCCTTGTTCAAAAAGTCGCCACATCGGGTTAAACAATCCGCACTCTGTCACTTCGTGTATATTTTTTTTCGCATTTAGCACAACACGACAACTTGGATCGATAGGATCATCGTTTAAATCGCCCATAATTAAAATTTTGGCGTTAGGACTTTCAGCACAAATAGAATCGACTGTGGCTTTAGAAACTGCAGCCGCTGTTTCTCTTAAAATGGAAGATTTTGCTCCATAACGCGATGGCCAATGGTTTACGGTGAGATGAACCATTTCACCGGCAAGCAGCCCGCTAACCAATAACTGATCGCGCGTTACATACGATGAATCTTCGTAACCAACATACGGATGCACTTTATGATTAACAACCTGAAATAACTTGGGATTATACAACAAACCAACGTCAATACCTCGCCTATCAGGAGACTCGTAATGAATAATTTCCAATCCCATATCCACAATGGCCGGACGTTTTACCAAATCTTCCAACACTTTTTTGTTCTCGATTTCCGTTACACCAATGGCAGCAGGCCCAAGCGGACTATATTGGCGCCCAAGGCGGCTTATGGCGCGCGCCAAGTTGTCGAGTTTTTTCTCGTATTTATCCTGCGTCCAATTGTAAGCGCCACCGGGCAAAAAATCATTATCGCCCGGATTATTGGGGTCATCTTCAGTATCAAATAAGTTTTCGAGATTATAAAATCCTACCGAATACACCTCGTACGTTTTATTTTGTGCGAAAACACACATAATCGACAAAAGATACGAAATGAATAATATCCGAAAATACTTCATCTTATTGGCATTTATTTTACAATTACATTCTTCACTTCCCATGTTGCGGCACCGGAAGTAGTTGAAGTATATTTAAAAGCAATCTTTACGTTTGTTTTTCCTATATACGCAGCAGGAACAGAAATATTGCCCGACGAAACAAATGTCCAATCTTTTCCTGTAGGATACGTGGGAATGGTAAGTTTTTCCCATGTTGCCGTGCTTGGTGCACCCGATGAATAATTGGATGAAATATATAATGTTTGCTCATTTGTCATGGTTGCCGCAAAATTGATAGCATGTTCAAACGTTATGGTTGCGGTTGAAACAGTACTCATATTCATAGCCGGAGAAATTAACCAGCTCTCTGAAACTTTGCCGCTACCACCAATAAATGCACTTGCTTTCATATATTTAAATGTATCCCATTTCCACACAAAAGAACCTCCTTCGGGTAGTGTTACATCTTGAATTGTAAAAGCTCCCTGGTTGGTGGCGAAAGTTTCGTTTAACAAATCAGTTCCAGTCGGTGGATTCGGATTGGGATTTGGATCCGGAGTATTGCCTCCGCTGCCTTGCGCTGTCTTATTGGTTACCAATACATTTTTAATTTCCCACGTGCTTGCTTTACTTGCGGTGCTGATATATTTGAACGCAATTCGCACACTTTTCCCGATAAACGCGGCAGGAATACCAATATCGCCCGACGAAACAAATGTCCAATCTTTTCCTGTAGGATAGGTTGGAACGGTTAGCTGTGTCCACGTTGCGGAAGAAGGCGCTCCCGTTGCATAATCAGAAGAAATCCAAACGGTTTGCTCCGTGGGCATGGTTCCGGCGAAATTGATGGTATGGTCGAATGTTAATGTTGCAGTTGAAACGCTGCCTAAATTAATAGCGGGCGAAATCAGCCAATCTTCGTTGGCGTTATTGGCGCTATTGGCAAATCCGGTCATTTTTGCACCATTGCGTGAATCGAAAACCCAACCTTGGTCGCCTGAGACACTGTGCGGTGTAAAATTGCCTAAACTGGTTCCGAATGTTTCACTGAAAATAGTTCCCGAAGGTTGTGGAGTGCCACCGCCTTGATCACCGCCACCGGGAATGGGTTGACCAAAGTTTTTCACATCATCAATAGTGCGGATATAAAACTGCCAATCGGAGCGAAATTTCGATAAAATTCCCACAATAGTTCCTGCGCCGTCAGGCAATAAATCGTTGGCAAAAGTTGCATAGTTGCTGTTGCGTACCAAAATAGAGTTGCCATTTCCGTCTTTCAATGTACGATTCGTGGTAGCATCGGGTTCGCTGAAATTAAGTTTTCCGCCATCGGCAAAATACACATTATCTAATTGCACTAACGTGTTTACCAAATTATCACTTAATTCCGAAAGTTTGATGACTTTGGGTACCACATTACTTTCATTGGGCCATTTATTCTTGAAAATATAATAATTGAAGGTTTCCCACGGGATACGATTGGCATTGGTATTCCCGTAGCCAATCTGCAACTGGTCTCCGTATTTCACCATATAAAGTCCTTTGAGCGAGACATATACTTCTTGTCCAACACGAAATTCGGTGTACATGGAGTTTTGGTCAACGCCCATATTTATTCCACCCGTTTCGTCTTGAATATAGAGTTGTTTGTAAATATTTCCCGACTCATCGTTGCCTGCTACATACGCTTTCAAAATGTAATCCACGTCGATAAGTGTGGGATCTTTAATAGCGGCATACTGCGATTTGAGTTTAGCAATAGTAATATTTGCACTTTGTCCCTTGTATTCGGGTTCCGAGAGCGGTGGCGCCATGTAATCTCGCTCACACGCTACTATTGTGGTTGCAAAAAGAATAATTGCGAGTAAATAATGATAGATTTTCATATTGATTTAATTCGATTTTTTACTGTTTTATCAATTCAGAAATTGATTGCTTGATTATTGAAAACGATAGCTTATATTGAAGAAAGCATTGATGCCTTGCATATAATAGTATTTCGATGCGAACCGATCGGGATACTCAAGGTTGATGCGTCCTTGTTCGTATCCACCCGTTCGTACATTTCTGTTATTCAATATATTATTTATTGAGAAATTAAAATTCACAGAATTCCGATTACGTAAATACCAAATTTTCCCGATACTGAAATCAACGGTAACACCCCCATCAAAACGCTCTTGATCAATTAAAGACAGATAGGCATCGTAGAGTTTTTGGTCGAATCCACTGGCTGCAGGAGGCATAACTTCTTTATAATTAGATGCCAAGCGACGAATAGGTGCAATTTCGACATAATTTCTTCCGAAAGCATTAATATTCAGATTTAAAAACCAATAACTATGGAAAAAATTAATTCCGAAAGTTCCTATCGATTGTGGCATTCCACCCATGTAATAATTTTTCATATAAACGGTTTCTTTCATGTCTTGAATTTTTCCGTTCTCCGAATTCATTACACCCTCCGGATTGTTGGTATAAAAATACTCAGCCACAGAGCCAATCAGATTAAAATTCCAATTGTTGTTTAGTTTGTAATTTACTCCTGCCTCAATTCCTCTGTGCGTGCGATTTAATCCTGAAAGTACATGATTTACAAACGTACGCTCAGCATCGTGATAATAGCTTATTCGTTTAATATCGTTCATGAAATTTGTCTGATATAAACTCACGCGTCCTGAAATCTTGGGTGTAGAAAAAACATAGCTTATATCGGCAGAGAAAATTTCTAAACTTTTCGGAGTTTCAATTGACTGATCTGTAATTGCCGGCGAAATGTATATTCTTTCTACCAGTGGTGCTTTGGTTTGATAGCTTACGTTTCCGGTAAAGAAATGCCGTCCGTTCAACTTATAGGTAATTCCGGCTTTGGTTTCGTAATTTGTGAAATGGAGTTTTTGCCCATCTCCGTAGGAATTATCGGGATAACGGCCGTTTTTCATGTTCCCCACGCGCTGCATTTGCGTGTGTTTAAGTTTTCCTCCAAAATAAAAATCAATATAACGATACGTATGTTCTTGTTGAAACCAAATATCGGCACTATTTACACGGTAACGATAATCGTATCCGAAAATATCTCCTTCATATACCTTGCGGTCAGGACGATTCAAATCGTTTTGTACGGCTACGGTATTCCCCGGAAAATCACGCTCGGCAAATTTATCAACATCCATAAGATACTTTGCTCCCAGTAAATCATCTACCGTTTTAAATTGTTTCGATAACGAATACTTATAGCCCACTCCGGCGTTTAAATTCACCTGATTGCTCAATTTGGTATTAAACGTAGAGTTAAATGTTGTTTCCAGTAAATCGGAACGACGTTCTTCTACCATATAAATGGCTGATCCGTTGCCATGCTCGTTATTCAGGTGATTCACTTCCCAAAGTTTATCCCAATTGATTTGTGAAATATTTTGATCACGATCACAAACCGTCCATAAATAAGTGTAGTAATCGAAAGTGGTTTGGTCTTCTTTGTGATACGACGGCATATAACGATAATAATCGGGGCGAGGGTCGGGACCGTTATACCAGTTGAGCGCCGAACGTCCGTAACGGTTATAATGCACTCCCAATCCGGTTGTGAGACGACTTTGCTCATTTATACGCCAAACATGCGATAAAATTCCCGTGGGATCGTACGATTTCACTACACGGGCATTTCGTTTTTTACCGTTTTGATATCCCCAATTCGGATTGTATAAATTATTGTTAGTTAAATCATACGTTTCCTGATACGATGAGCCTTGCTGTCCACGCTCCACGGGCGAACCAAAAGTGATAAACGAAAGACTGTGCGCTCCGCCATCCCACTCCTTTTCAACGCCTACGGCGTAAGAGATGTTTTTGTAGAAAACACCTTCGATAAATCCTTCGTGAGAATATCGGGCGCCAACGGCAGCGGTTACCGCCCATCCGTTATCTTGCATTCCGGTTGAATACGAGAACATGCCTCGGGAATAATAATTTCGGTTTGTGAGCGATGCTGTGAGTTTTCCACCGCGCGTGAAACTTCCCGGACGCATATTAATGTTTTCAGATCCGCCAATGGAACCGAATGAAAAAGTTGACGGTGCAAAATAATTAATAGCATCGCCGTTGCGGGTAATATCGTTCAACGCTCCAATGGAGGAATAGTTAAATACACCGCGGATTTGTTCGTTGAAATTTACACCGTTAATATATCGGTCTTCGAACTGACTTTCGTAGCCTCTAAGCCGGTAGCGGAATTGTGAAAACTGATAACCAGCGCTGCGCAAGAATACATCATTTGAGAAAATTACCATCGTGCTCACATCTTGCGATAAGCCTTCGCCTTCGGTTTCCATCGTGAGCATCGACTCATCGATAATTCCCACAAACTGTTGGTCAACCGGTTGGCGACGTTCAATTTCAATGTTTCCTAAATCAATTGTTTCATTTGGGGTCAATTGCACGGGAATTTCCCGCGAAAAGTCAGCGCCATGAATACCCATTGTTTCGTTTTCGGGTTGTAGGGCACTAAAAGTAAACGCTCCGTTTTGGTCGGTATTAGTAATTTGGTTGTTTACTCGTAAGATAATCCGAACTCCGGATATCGGCTCTCCCGTGAACGCATCAACAATTCGTCCCGATAAGCCGGAACGTGTTTGAGCGCCCGCTCCAATAGCGAACATCAAACAGAAAAACCAAAGCCAGTGCTTTTGTTTCATACTCTTTTTGTAATAAAAATGAATAATAGGATGGCAGACAAGTACTGCCATCCTATTGGTTATAAATATATGTTTACTCTACGGTTATATCGTCAATTAAAAGATCGTAAGCAGCACTTCTACCTACTTTTATGGCAAACAAATTTTGCCCAACGGTTGAATTTACGGTAAGCGAACTAATATCAAGCGTTACCTTTATCCATTCACCATTTGTATTAATTGTTCCGGCATAATCATTTGAAGCGGTAGGCGTTATTGTTTTCTCTGTAGTACAATCGCCCAGATTATAACATTTATAATCGGTTCCCATAGTACTTCCTGCTCCCACATATACATTCATCGACAACGATTTTGCCGCCGTTCCTTTGATATAGAACACGATTTTAGTTTTTCCGGCAAGAGATAAACCTGTCGGCACCAATGTTGTAAATACATAATCGTTACCCGCAGGAGTACCGTTTAAATATAATGCTTTTGAAGCGTTTCTACCATCGTTACTTTGACTTGTATAGTCCGTTTTCAGTCCATAACTGTTTAATGTGCCCAAAAACGCGTTCCAATCTTCAAAATCCGAACCCGGAAACAATAGCGTTCCGGTTGTTGGAGTAGGAACAGAACCTGCTGCTTTTTGTGTGACATTTATTGTTGTGGGAGCAAAAGAAGTTGTTCCGGTTGGCGTAACGGTAACGGTTGCTGTGCGTTGTACGTTAGTTGTATTTTCGGCGGCGGTAAGCGTAATGGTTTGCGCTCCTGTGCCGCTTACGGGCGTAACGGTAAGCCAATCGGCATTGTCTGAAACCGTCCAAGCTTGCACTGCATCAGTAGTTACAGAAACCTGATCACTTAGTGTTCCCGATGCTTCCAGCGTTACAGCATTTTTGTTTACGGCAAATACAGGCGAATCATCAGGAGTAATGGTAATGGGCGATCCACCGGGATTTCCTTCTACCCAATCGGTAATGGTTGCATTGGCATCTACGGCGGTCAAACCTGTTTTCGATAAAACAAGCTGATACGTGTATTTTGAAGAGGAAGCCAGTATCACTTCGCTCAACGGAAATTTATAAATACTTCCATTCAAAGTAAATGACACTACAACATCTTTCGTATTTTGGCCGGGAAGAAGAATTACCGAAACAGTTGCCGTTGTGTTATTCGTATTATACACTTTTGGAGCGAGAGACTGCTTTGTTGTTCCCATTGTTACGTTTCCGCTTGCCAAGTCAAATGCACCGTCAACAACCACATCGCTTAAAGAAGCCGTAATGCTTTGCAGTGAGGTTATTCCATCGCCTGCAGTAATAGAAAACACCAATTGCGAAAGCGCATGCTTAAAGTTCAAATTTACAAGTGATGTGCCCGATTCTGAGTTTTTCACATTATTGGAATACATCAGGTCAATTGTTTCGGGAGACGATTGCGCAGATACATTTATCGGATACGTATAATTGTTAATTGTTTCTTTATACGGATAATAGGAAATAAAATCCAATTTATCTTCTGAGTTTAGAAATTGAATTCCGATTGATGCGGCTTTAAAAATACCGTCGGTAGATGCCGTTGTATATTTAATGTTTGCTTTTTCGTTATAGATGCCGCCGGGCAACGCCTGCCCCGCCGTAAGTGCGTACACACCAATGGCATCGCCTTGTTCCCAAGCGGTTGCCGTGGCACGTGTTTGTACTGCGCCAATGGTTGAATAGAACATTAGACGCTCATTTACTTCAAACGGATTTTCGGGGCAATCGCTGTCTTTTGAACACGATGCCAGTAGAATTAATCCGAGAAGAAATAGAATATTTATTTTTTTCATATTGATTTTGAAGAAATACCTTTGTCAAAGAGTGCAACCTTGACAAAGGCAGATAATATTTTTTAATTCATTGTATGGGAGCCTAATCCGTCAACCGTATCAATATCGTACATATCCCATTCTGTTGAAAGAGTTGCGAATCCAGTTCCATCAGCAGGATTTACTGTAACACCACCTCTAACGGTAGATTTTCGTCTCAATGTTTTATTAACGGTTGTATAAGTATCTGAAATCCATGCTGCTCCAGGATCTTCACCGATTCTCCCAAAAATATCCACATAACTTGCGGTAGAAATTTTTTCAAGAGCAATCGCATCATCTCCACTAAAAGCGGTAGCTGATGCTATAGCTGCAACTCCTGTATAAATTTGAGCTGAACTGTTTTTATACACAATTGTTGAACCACTTGCCAACGTTCCGGATAATACATTGGTATTTGTCGCGGTAGCAGAACCATTTGCGAATAAGAGTAACCTATAGTCACTTAAATCAACATCAGCACCCGTTCCGTTAAAAATTTCGATATACTTGTTGTTAGAACTTCCTTCAACATATTCAGAAATAAATAGGTCTGTCGCAACAATCGGAGTACCTGCATCAGCCACCTGCGTTACGTTAACTACAATGTTGGTTTGTCCATCTGCTTTAATGGTTACAGTTGCAGTGCGTTCAGTTGTAGTGGTATTCGCGGCGGCTGTAGCAACAATATCGGTATCGGCGCTGCCACTTGCGGGAGCAAGCGTAAGCCAAGTTTGACTGGAAGTTGCCGTCCAAGCTACATTTGCCGATAATTTTACGGTTTTATTTTCTCCTGTCGCAACAAAAGAAAGCGACGTTACATCAGCCGAAAAAATAGGAGTAACTGCTGTGCCTGCTGCTTGCGTAACATTTACGGTTATCGGATCGCCTGTTGCCGGAGTTACGGTTACAATAGCAGTGCGGACGGCAGTGGTAGTATTTTCGGTAGCTGTAAGTGTAACATTAGCATTTCCGGTTCCTGTGGCAGGAGTAGCCGTCAGCCATGTTTGGTTTGAAATTACTGTCCAGCCCATATCGGTTGCAGTCGTAACGGAAAGTGTCGCTGTTGAATTTGCTGTAGCAGCAATTTCTCCCGAAACCGTAGCCGTTGTTTCAGTAATGGGATTAACATCGCCACTGCCTCCGGTGCCCGGATTCCACGGATTAATAGTTCCCGAAGGATCAGATGCAACGCTTCCCGATTTCACGTTGAGCGTATAAGTATAAGAAGAGCCGCTTACCAGTGTTTGGGCAGCAGGTTTCCACGAATATTTTTTCCCGTCTTTTAACGTAATGTTAACGGTAATGTTTTCCATTGCTTGTCCGGGAACAAGAATTACAGCAGCAGATGCTGTTTTCAACGTAGCATCGTACTCCATAACACCATTTATTGTTCCGGTTTGAGTTCCTGCGGCAACGGTTCCATCTACCAAATTTAGAGTTCCATCCACAATAACGCCGCTCATGGAAACAGTTGCGCCTTGTAAATCCACAATTGCTTCAGCAGTATTCATCGATACAATTACCTGTGCTAATTTATGATTGAATGTAAGCCCCACAGCAGCATTATTTTTGTCTGCACCGGTGGCTTTCGCATATAAAACATCAATATTTCCCGGCGTAGCCTGATTTGATACGTTAATGGGAAGTTTATAGTCTGCCGTAATTGATATTGTGTGTGGATAATATGATATAAAATCGATTTTGCTGCCATCGCCCGGCAAGTAAATTGCTTCCTCGGCAGTTACCACTGTAAATTTACCAGTAGCACCACTTGCAGAGGTGGCATACTTAATGTTAGCCTTTCCATCGTGGATTCCTTCTGCAGACAATGTTTGTCCGGCTTTCATAGCATAAATACCGATAGCATCATTTGCATCCCAATTTGTGCCTGCTGCACGTGTAGCAGTTGGCGCTCCAATAGTAGAAAAGAAAGAAGCTTTATTACCTTCTTGTAGATTTACCAAGTTTGTTTCCTCTTGCGTACAAGATGCCAGAAAAACAATTCCGGCAATCATCAAAAAAAGTTTTAGTAAATTTCTCATAACGAATAAGAGTTTTAGTAAGTAAGTAAGTAAGTGAATAAATATAATTTGTTGAATTAATTCCAGTTTGCTAAATTTGTTTGTTTTTTTACATCGGCACTCATATTTTCCGGAAGTTTTGGAAAGAATGTAAAACCGGTCTCTTTTTCAATTTGCTCAACAGAAACTACACTTCGGATGTAATTCACACCCGAATTACGATTTTCCATTTTAAATGCAATAGAATAATAAGCACCTGACGACTTGTTTTTTCGCAACAACGCTTTGTAGAGATATTTAGGTATGGCTGCTTTATTACCCGAGGCATCTGTTGCATAAGAAACGGGCTCAGGCGATGCCGGAAGTATGGCTCCGGTAACTACATAAAGTGTATCATAAGTTGAAGTTTGCTTGCTCCAATAACGCACTTTTTCCTCCAAATCGTTCCACGTTGAACTGTTCATTTGGCTCTCTTGTGCTGCCATATTGGTAAAGTAAAACGTTGTTCGGTTTAAGGCTTTGGTAGCACTTCTAGAAGCGCTTGGTAACATATGCCCACGGCTCAAAGCCCGACTTTGCCATCCTGAGAATAAGTTTGGCTGATATTGTTGTGGAATTAACGGATCGTATTGCCAGTCATCGGTGCGATTGCCGGAAGTCATGTAAATAGGATGCAACGGATAAGCAATCCATTCAGGATATCGATCTTTTATATTGAAATGAACCGTGTAGTTACGAATTTCTCCTGTTGAAGTGCTGTTATTCAACCAAGTTCTATTTGTAACCATGTGCGTAGCCTGATATCCGTTAGGAGCCGTTCCACCTGATGCGAAAAGCGGAATTTCCATATAGCTCTTCAAATCGGGAACAGAAGGTTCCGTAACCGGAGGTGTGGGCTCTGTTGGATTTTCCAAATATATTGGATATAATGTATAAACCGTTCCTGCGATTTGAGGTTCTAACGATGTGGATACTTCAATAGAATTCTCATTCAGTTTAACTTTATAGCCATAAATATAACCTCCTTTCAGTGTGTTCGGAATAACCCATTCATATGTTTGAGTGCCAATGGTTATATAAAGTGAAACCGTGTTTGGAGATGCAGGTATTACAACGCCGGTTATTATTTTCTCCGAATTATCTCCCGATATCGCAAGCGGAACTTCACCACGAGAGTTGTCATCAATAGACAACTGTCCGCTATTTATAGAGAACGTAGCTTTTGTGAGCCCCTGCAACTTGGCACTTAATCCATCTAAAGAATTAACCTCGGTAGAGGATACAACACTTAAATAAACACGCGCCAATACGTGATTAAATTCCAGTTGGTTTTTGTAATCCATATTGGCAAAGCCGGCATTCTTTAAATTGCTGCTATACAGTAAATCGGGCTGCTCTTTGGTTAAATCTATCGGGTAGATATCATCCTTCAAATCGGTTTTAAAAGGGTGGTAAGCAATGAAGTTTAATTGGCACTCCTTCTCCGGATAAAATATAGAGTTATCCGATTTAAAATATCCGCTACCATTGGTATAATACAACACATTTCGATGCTCATTACACCCTTCGATATACACACCAATCTGGTCTCCATTTTGCCATTGATCAGATATTATTTCGCGACCATCAATAGTATTTCCATTAATTTTTGATAAAAATACAATCTGAGTTTTCTTTTGTCTTTGAAAATCGCTTTCTTTACTACAACTTGTAATTAAAAATGGCACAATAATGAGCAAAAAGAATAACTTCCTCATAATTTAATAAGGTTTTGTATATTTGGATAATTATTTTGCGTGCTAAAATTATAAATAATTAGCGTATTGAAACAATTTATTCAGTTAAGTTTTTGTTACTTCTAGGTAAATTGATTTATAATATTTTTCTGAAAGCAAAAAAAAGTAAATGCGCAAAATTAACCTATACTTTAAAATACACAAGAATAAAATAACAAAAATAACATTAAAGATTATTAAAAAATAAATGGGATAAAAAACAAAATAGCTTATTATTGCGCAGACAAAGCTTTTTACTATTTTTGTACAGTTATAATATCGAAAATCTGTTTCTATGACAATTACACTGATAATCCTGTTTGTAACCGCCGCATTATTTATTTGGGGAAAACTACGTTCAGATGTGGTTGCATTAATAGCGTTGTTAGGCCTTACTGTTACCGGAATTCTCACTCCGCCAGAAGCTATCGCAGGTTTTTCTAATCCGATTGTTCTGATGCTTGCCGGACTTTTCGTTATCAGCGGCGCTTTGAGCCAAACAGGATTAGCTCGAACGCTGAGTACTAAATTGTTACAAACTGCGGGAAAGAGCGAAATAAAACTGTTTATACTCACCATGATTCTTGCCGCCGGATTAGGTTCTTTTATGTCGAATGCCGGTACGGCCGCATTACTTCTTCCCATTGTTTTCAGTATGACGCGCGAAGCGGATTTGAGTGCCCGGCGTTTTTTAATGCCGATGGCGTTTTCTGCAAGCATGGGCGGAATGATGACGTTAATTGGCACACCTCCGGTACTTATTATTAACAACGTACTGATAGAAAAAGGATATTCCGGCTTAGGTTTCTTCACGGTATTTCCCATCGGTTTTATTTTGTTGGTTGTGGGATTATTTTTTCTGTGGAATTCTTCAAACATCCTGAAAAAAGACGAAAAGAAACGCTCATCGGGTTTTGGCGAAGCAAAATCTCCAACTGAGCTTATGCGCGAATACCAGTTGGCCGATAATCTTTTCAGAATAAAAATGAATCCCAAATCATCCATTATCGGATTTAAACTAAAAGAATTAAATATCACTCAAAAATACAATGTTTCTATTCTCGAAATAAGAACCCAGAGTCAAGGAACGGGTGTTTTTTTGAAATCGGTACAGCATAAATTGGCTGAGGCCGATAGCGTGCTCAACGGTGACGATATTATTTATGTAACAGGAACCTTTGCCGATGTGGAGCGTTTTGCTGCGGAAAACACCTTGACATTAATGGACACTACACAAACGGAAATCAATAAGAAAACGGCTGCATTTGGCATGAAATTCGACGATATTGGTATTGCGGAAGCAGTGGTTTTATCAAGTTCCAAACTTGTTAACAAGCCTGTGAAAGAATCGGGATTTCGAAACCGATATAACGTAAATATTCTGGGAATAAAGCGTAAAAGCGAGTATTTACTTAACAAAGTTCAGGATGAAAAAATTCAGGCGGGCGACTCCTTACTCATTCAGGGAACGTGGACGCATATCGATGAATTAGACAACGAAGAATCGGATCTTATCGTTGTAGGAAAACCGTCTGAAGAAGCTACCAAAGTAACTCTTGAGCATAAAGCTGCAACTGCCGCCATAGTTCTTTTAGCTATGGTTGTGGCCATCCTCTTTAAACTTTTAACGCCCGTAGTGGCTATTTCTTCGGCTGCTTTACTTATGATTTTGCTTGGCTGCTTCCGAAACGTAGAAACGGCTTATAACACCATCCGGTGGCAAACTGTCGTGTTTTTTGCGGCAATGATTCCCATGGCAACAGCGATGGACAAAACCGGAACTTTTAACATGATTTCGGAAATGGTGTTGAGTTCAATCGGACAATATGGTCCTTATGCAGTTCTCGCTTCGTTCTATTTTGGAGCTTTGGTGTTTACAATGTTCGTCAGCAACGCCACCAGCGTAATTTTATTCGCGCCCATAGCTATCCAAACCGCTCAGGATATGAATATTAGTCCCTACCCTTTTCTATTTGCCGTGGCAACCGCATCGGTTATGTGTTTGGCGAGTCCTTACGCATCACCGCCCAATTCGATGATCATGTCGCCCGGCGGTTATTCCTTTAAGGATTATGTAAAAGTGGGATTACCGTTGCAATTGATTTACATGATTGTTATGGTATTGGTTTTACCGTTGATTTATCCGTTTTAATCTTTATTGCTCAGAAGTTTTTCATCAAATATTTTCCGTCTCCCATTTGTATCAATTCGTCGATACAATTTACATATTTGTCTATTTCATTTGCTATTAAGATGGTTCAGCGTTAATTTTGTAAAGATTTTGATAGCTAATTTATTATTTCAATCGTTCATTTTACCAAATCGATTGAAAAAACATTAAACGGATGAAAAGATTTGTTTTATTTATTGGGTTATTACTAATTGGAGTTACTATTTCTGCTCAAAACAGCGGAAGAATCAGTGGCAAAATTATTGATCAAGAAACTAAAGAACCCGTTGTTCAAGCCAATGTTCGAATTTTACAACAAAAAGATAGTGTTTATCTCAACGGCGTGGCAACCAATAATAAAGGAGATTTTTCTATTTCTTTGCCGTACGGAAACTACATTGTTCATGTAACATACGTTGGACATACGGATTTTTATCGCAATGTTTCGCTTAACAACTTAAATACAACCGTAAATTTAGGAGCTGTTGAACTTGGAACAGACAATATCTTGCTCGATGCTGCCGTGGTTACAGCCAAAGCAGCAGAAATTGTTGTTAGAGGAGATACAATTGAATATAACGCCGATTCATACAAGGTTACAGAGAGTGCAATTCTCGAAGATCTGCTAAAAAAAATGCCGGGAGTTGAAGTAAGTTCGGAAGGAAAAATAACCGTTAACGGCCGTGAGATAAAGAAGATAATGGTTGATGGTGAAGAGTTTTTCAGCAGCGATCCCAAAGTAGCTTCTAAAAATCTACCGGCAAAAATGGTAGATAAACTTCAAGTGCTTGACAAAAGAACCGATATGGCACGAATGACCGGTTTTGACGATGGCGATGAAGAAACCATTATCAATCTAACCGTACGTCCGGGAATGAAAGAGGGTTTGTTTGGAAACGCTTTCGTGGGATACGGCACAAAAGATCGATACGAAGGCAACGCTATGGTTAACTACATGAAAGACAAAAATCAATATACTGCGTTGGGCGGTTTTAATAATACCAACAATACAGGTTTTTCCGATTTGGCTTCATCAATGTTTGGCGGTGGTGGAGGTGGCGGTAGAAGAATGTTTTTTGGAGGTGGAAGCGGAATAACAACATCCGGAAATGCAGGTTTTAATTTTAGCCGACAATTTACCGATAAACTTAAACTGGGTGGAAATCTCAGATACGGACTTACAGACAACAATACGCTCTCTAAAACACATACACAAAATATTCTTAGTAGTGGCAACACTATTGAAGACGAAAATAACTCAAGCAACAATTACAGTCAGAATTTCAATATGGATTTGCGCTTGGAATGGACACCGGATACGTTGACAAGAATTATTTTCAGTCCCACAGGATCTGTTTACAACAATCGTAGAACTGAACTCAGCGATTTTTCAACAATAACCGAAACTATTGGCGATTCTATAAATTATGGGGATTCAAAATATAATTCCGAAGGAAATGGAAAAGACTTATCAGCACGCTTGGATGTGAGTCGCACGTTAGGTAAAAAAGGTCGGATATTAAGCATTCAGTTGCGCGGTGGAATGTCTGATTCTGAAAATACGGGCACAAATCTTTCCAATACTTTTTATAATGGCGTAAAAGCCGATGACATTATCGATCAACGATTTATTAACACCAACAATTCTAAAAACTGGCGTAGTTACGTATCGTATGTTGAGCCGTTGGGTAACAATTATGCCATTCAGTTTGCATATCAGTATCGACAAAATATTTCCGAATCCGATAGAGATACTCGCGTTCAGGATGCCTTGGGCAATTACACAATTTTAGACGAACAGTACAGCAAACGATTAGAAAACAACTTCACCAATCAGGAAATTGAACTTAATTTTCAGTCGGTTCGTGAAAAATACGATTATACTATCGGTTTTTCCGCGCAACCTTCAAGTTCACAAAACAAAACCTTTATCGGCGAAAAAAAAATCAGCGATTTCACTCGCAACGTAGTCAATTACGCCCCCATGGCGCAGTTTAATTATCGATGGACACGTCAGCATAATTTGAGGCTTAGGTATTATGGAAACACCAGTCAACCTTCCGTAACGCAATTATCGCCGGTGGTGGATGTTTCAAATCCATTGAATATAACTTACGGAAATCCTGAATTGAAGCCCTCTTTTCAGCACAGATTAAATCTTCGTTATCAGAATTTCAATCCCGAAAAAAATCGCTCAATGGGTTTCTTTGGAGATATCCGTTATCTTACCAATGACATTGTTTCATCTACCATAACCGACAAAGCAACAGGGCGCAGAGAAACTACATTCGAAAACGTTACCGGAAACTGGACTGCTAATGGTCGTATAATGCTGAATCTTCCTTTAAAGAACATCAAATTCTCCATTTTCTCCATGTCTTTCGCCAGTTATAATCACGCCAACGGTTTTTCTAATCGGGAAAAAAATCTAAGCCGTAGGCTGAATTTGGGTGAAACATTAGGCTTAAATTACAGATCGGATGTTTTAGACTTCGGAATTCGTGGTAATGTCTCTTACAACAAAGTAAAAAACAGTTTGGCAGGACAGCGCAATCAGGAATTCCTGAACTACGGAGGAAATGCAAACACAATCATTTATCTGCCTTGGAACATGTCTATTGAAAGTGATATTAATTACAGCACCAATTCCGGCTATGCCGACGGTTTTGCGCAAGACGAGTGGTTGTGGAATGCTTCTATCCAAAAACAATTGTTTAAACAAAAAAACGGTACTATCCGTTTAAAGATATACGATATTCTGCAACAACGGAGCAATATTAGCAGATCGGTTACATCTAATTATATTCGCGATACAACAACCAACACGCTCACAACTTATTTTATGGTACATTTTGTTTATCGTTTCAATATTTTTAAAGGCGGTGCAACAGCAGAAGACATGACACCTCGACGTGGTTATGGGAGAGGTTATAGACGTAGTCACGGCGGTTAACATATTGAAAAGTTTCAACTTCAAATTTACTTGAAAATGCAAAACTCCATCAAAAATAGTGCAACAAACACATATGCGGTAATTATTGTGCATATCCTGCTGTGGAGCATGATTGTGGTTGCACCCTATTTTTTTATAGACCGCGAAACAATTTTTCGATGGGATCTTTTCATACGCTCAACTCCCGACACATTGGGCTTGTTACTGGTTTTTTATGCTAATTATTTTGTTCTTATAGACCGATTTTTATTCAAAGGGAAAACAAAAGAGTTTATTTTCTATAACTTATTGTTGATCATAGCGGCGGCTACACTAATGCATTTTGGCAATGATCTTATAAAATTAATTAATCCCGAATATGTAGCACGTCGGGCGGGACGTCGTTTTAAGCCTTCGCCCTGGCTTTTTATCATAAAAAATTTAACCACTTTGGCAACCATGATGGGGTTGAGCGTTGCTCTTAAAATGACATTTCGTTGGTTTAAGGTGGAGAGTGAACGAAAGGAATTGGAAAAAGCCAAATCGGAAGCCGAACTGCAAAACATGAAAAATCAGGTTAGCCCGCATTTTCTGCTCAATACGCTCAATAATATTTATGCGCTTATAGAGTTTAATCCTGCCAAAGCTCAGCAAGCTATAGTTGATTTAAGTAAACTGCTGAGGCATATTCTTTACGACAACGATAAACCGCTTGTGCCACTTTATCAGGAAGTAGATTTTATCAAAAATTATGTAGATTTGATGCGGATACGACTTGCGGACAACGTGAAACTCAACACAAAGTTTTCGACAAAAGCAAACAGCAATACACTCATTGCACCGCTAATTTTTATATCTTTGATCGAAAATGCTTTCAAACATGGAGTGAGTGGCGACAAACCGTCGTTTATCGATATTTCGTTAACGGAAACTCTGGATGGAAAAGTTGAGTTTATTTCGAGAAACAGTCATTATCCCAAAACAGGGGAAGATAAAAGCGGCAGCGGAATTGGATTGGAACTGGTGAAAAAACGATTGGAAATGGTTTATCCCAAACGATATCAATGGGATTCGGAAATTGCAAACGACACCTACTCTACCGCATTAATTATTGATACTAAAGAAGATCAGAAACGTAATGAAACTGAATTGCTGGATAGTTGATGATGAGCCTCTTGCATTGGAATTACTGGATTCTTATGTACAGAAAACTCCTTTCTTGAACCTGACCGGCAAATATTCCAGCGCCGTACAGGCCATGAAAAATATGCCTGACGAAAAAATTGATGTGATCTTTCTCGATATCCAAATGCCCGAAATAAACGGTATGGAGTTTGCCCGATTTTTAGATAGAAATACACGAATTATTTTCACCACCGCCTTTAGCGAATATGCACTGGATGGCTATAAAGTTAATGCTCTCGATTATTTATTAAAACCCTTTTCTTATTCCGATTTTTTAAGCGCTTCGAAACGAGCATTGGAGTGGTTTGAGATGAAAACCGCTGCGGAAGAAAAAGGAGAATCTGAGGTTTCGGGTATTTTTGTTCGTTCGGATTACAAGCTGGTACACATACTTTTCGATGATATTCTTTTGGTTGAAGGACTGAAAGATTACATTAAAATTTTTACCGATAAAGAGGCGAAGCCTACTCTCACACTGATGAGTATGAAAGTGATGGAGGATGAATTACCGTCCGGGCGATTTATAAGGGTGCATCGGTCGTTTATCGTGAATCGCGATAAAATTGCCCGTATCGATAAAAACCGGATTGTAATCGGGAAGTACGAAGTTCCTATCGGAGAAACGTATCGAAAATCGTTTATGGAAGGGATTGGTGGAAAGTGAGTTGATCACTCGTTGAGCAACCGTTTATAAATCTCGTAATTTTCATCATCAAAACACACGAAAATAACCTCCTCTACCGATTTTACAGGAAAACTCTTAACCGTTTCCACAGCTATCTCAGCAGCTCTTTCCTTCGGAAACCGATAAACTCCGGTACTGATATTGGGAAATGCAACAGATTTCAACTGATGCTTTTCTGCAAGTTTCAACGAATTCAAATAGCAATCTCTCAGCAAGTTTTCTTCGTCGCGGTTTCCACCGTGCCAAATAGGGCCAACGGTGTGAATAACGTATTTTGCCGGTAATCGGTAACCTTTGGTTATTTTTGCTTTTCCGGTTTCGCATCCGTTCAACGTTCTGCACTCTTCCAGCAAATCCGGCCCCGCAGCGCGATGAATAGCGCCATCTACACCACCACCGCCAAGCAATGCAGTATTGGCTGCATTTACAACGGCATCCACGTCTAATTTAGTAATATCTGTTTGCAATAATTGAATTTTCATCATAATTTTTTTATTTAAGTGCCAAACACAAATTAGTTTATAGTATTCATAAATAAATCGACACGAT
>JAUNUM010000037.1 GCA_030538215.1 Bacteroidia bacterium | reverse complement strand
GCTTTTTTGCGTTAAACATAGTTAAAGTTGATGAGTTCATACATCAACTTTCATTTTTTATATTTTACTTTGTATTTAAAAGTACTTTTAAAATGAAGAATAACGAAGCATTAGAAACAGTAAAAGAAATCAGGATGATGATGGAGAAATCGTCCCGATTCACATCGTTCAGCGGTACATCGGCCATATTAATAGGGGTTTATGCTCTGGTGGGTGCCTTGGCTGCACTGCGGGTAATGTCGGCGGTAAAATATATGCCGGGCGAATATTCGGCACCCTCGTGGATAGCCATTGCGCCTCCATTGATAATTATTGCCATTTCGGTATTTGCCGTGGCGTTGGGAACCATTGTTTTTTTCTCTATCCGAAAAGCAACGAGAGCGAAACAATCTTTTTTCAATAAACCGGCGATACGAACATTTATCAATTTTTTCATTCCTCTTGTTGTGGGAGGTGTTTTTTGTGTGGCGTTGCTCGTTAACGGAAACGTGGGCATTATCGCTCCCGGCATGTTGCTTTTTTACGGACTGTCGCTCGTAAACGCATCAAAATATACATACGATAATATCTTTTGGCTGGGATGTGCAGAGCTGATTTTAGGTCTGTTGTGCGCATTTTTTCCGGGAAAAGGACTGTTATTTTGGTCGCTCGGTTTCGGCGTTTTACACATTATCTACGGAATCTATTTCTACGTCAGCATTGAACGAAAAGGAGAACAGTCGTGAAAGAGTATCTCGAAGATATAAACAAGGCTTTCGAAAGCAAGGTACGGCTGGGTATTATGTCGATGCTGATGGTAAACGACGAGGTAGATTTCAACACGTTCAAAGAACTGCTGGGATTGACCGATGGTAACCTGGCAAGCCACATCAAAGCGCTCGAAGGATTGAATTACATCGAAGTAAAAAAACAATTTGTGGAGCGCAAACCAAAAACTACTTATTCTAAAACAAAAACAGGTGAAAAGGCTTTTCATGAGCATCTGCAAGCCTTGGAAGCCTTTCTTAAAAATAATTTGTGATAAGTAATCGTCTCAATTACTTTATATTATTGTCAGCAGTGCTAATAAACAAAAACTTGTTTTTGCGCTTAATAGTCTAAAACAATATAAACCATTAAGAGGTTAAGAATAAAAAAGATAAGGCTTAGTTTTCTTCATTTCTTAATGGTTTCATAAAGAGAATGAAGAAATAAATCGTGTCGATTTATTTATGAATACTATAAACTAATTTGTGTTTAGCACTTATGATATTTTTATCAATAATTTTCACAGCTTTAGCAATCACAGGAACAATCATTTATTTTTTAATCCGATATTTTATGGAAACAAAAGAAAACCAAAATTCATTTCTTCCTCCGGCAATTTCCGCCCAAAGGCGAAGTTTTACCGAACGACATGGCACCACCATTAAAGTTGTGGTTGTAGGCATCCTTATCCTCTTGTTGCTTATCCCGTTAAGTATGATTGAATCGATGATTCGTGAAAGGAGAAGTACCAAACAAAGTGCCATCAACGATGTTACATCAAAATGGGGTGGGGAGCAAACCGTTACCGGTCCATGCCTCGTGATTCCTTACGCGGAAACCATTATCGAAGATAAAAAAGAAATTCAGGTAACACGAAACTTGCTTGTGCTGCCTGAAGCGTTAAATGCAAACGGAAACGTGTCGGTAGAAAAGCGCAAGCGCGGTATTTATGATGCGTCGGTCTATAATTCGGATGTGGAGTTGTCGGGCGAGTTTGATATGGCTGTGTTGAAAAAAATGAACATACCGCAATCGAGTTTCAAATGGAACGAAATGCAGGTAATTTTAGGGCTTTCCGATTTAAAAGGAATAACCGAAAAAGTTACGCTGCAAACGAACGGAAAAATAATCTCTTTCGAGTCAGGACTTCCGGTGGAAAATCTGGTTTCGGGTTCGGCAACAGTGGTTTCTGACAAAGCATCGGTGGCGTACGATTACAACGGAAATACGTACGAACTATTTACGGTGGGATTAAATGCGAAACTCGACTCCATCGGAGCCGATACGTTGGCGCAAGGAAAACTTCCGTTCAATATTAAGTTGAAAATGAACGGATCGCAAGGTTTGTATGTTGTGCCGATTGGAAAAACCACAACGTTCCAATTACAATCGAATTGGGCAACGCCAAGTTTCGATGGGGAATTTCTTCCCGCGAACCGCGATATTACCAAAAACGGTTTTACTTCCGATTGGAAAGTGCTTGACCTCAACCGCAGCTACGGACAGGTTATAAGAGCCGATAACTCGTCGGCAATGAATCAGATGGCATCATCTCGGTTTGGCGTACGTTTTATTCAGTCCGTAGATCAGTATCAGCAGAATTTGCGTAGCGTGAAATACGCCATTCTCATTATTTTGCTCACGTTTGTGGTGGTGTTTTTCATCGAAATGTTGCAGAAAAAATCGGTAAATCCGTTCCAGTATTTATTGGTGGGACTGGCACTCGTTTTGTTTTACTCGCTGCTGCTTTCCATGTCCGAAGTATGGGGCTTTAACCTTGCTTACATCGTGGCCGCGCTTATGACAACCGTGCTGATTATGCTGCATTTATCGAGCATTCTCAAAAACAGAAAACAGGGTTTGCTGATTGGCGGACTGCTTGCTTTCTTGTACGTATTTATTTTTATATTGATACAAATGGAAAGTTTTGCGTTGTTAGTGGGTAGTTTAGGATTGTTCGCTATTTTGGCGGTGATTATGTATTATTCGAAGAAGATAAAGTTTTAGAACGCATTAAAAGAAAAACCGATAGGCATCGGATTTTATTCCCTGCCTATCGGTTTGTAATCCGATACCTTATTGGATTTTGTTATTTCGCTTTATCCATTTCCACGGTAAAGTGGCGCATAATTGGCTCTTCGCGTATAATTACATATCCACGTGTGATGGATTCGCGACGGTCGTATACGTTTTTCAACGCAGTGGCAATCACGTCCATGTGGTTGTTGGTGTATGTGCGACGAGGAATGGCAAGACGGAGCAATTCCAATTTAGGGAAACGGTTTTCGCGTGTAATCGGGTCGCGGTCGGCAAGCATCGCACCAATTTCTACACCACGTATTCCGGCTTCCAGATAGAGTTCAATACCCAATGTTTGAGCGATAAACTCTTCTTTGGGAACGTGTGTCAATATTTTTTTGGCATCTACAAAAATAGCGTGTCCGCCGGCAGGACGTTGGTATGGAATGCCGTATTCGTCTAATTTGCTTCCCAAGTATTCCACTTGTTTAATGCGGGTTTCCAAATAATCAAACTCGGTACCTTCGTCCAAACCTACTGCCAATGCGTTCATATCGCGCCCGCTCATACCTCCGTAAGTGATAAAACCTTCGTTCATGATGCAGAATTTTTGACAGTTTTTCCACAGCTCTTCTGATTTGAAAGCCACGAAACCGCCCATATTTACGATAGCATCTTTTTTGGACGACATGGTCATGATGTCAGCATAAGAAAACATTTCTTTTACAATCTCTTTGATAGATTTGTTTTTGAATTCGGCTTCACGAGTTTTGATGAAATAAGCATTTTCGGCAAATCGGGCAGAGTCCATTTGCAACAGAACGCCGTATTTTTTACACAACGCCGACACTTCGCGGATGTTTTGCATAGAAACGGGTTGCCCGCCGGCTGTGTTGTTGGTAACCGTTAGTACAACGCAAGGAATTTTTTCTTTCGGATTGTCTTGCAAAGCTTTTTCGAGTTTTTTCACGTCCACATTTCCTTTGAAAGGAATTTCAAGTTGTGTGTCCGAAGCTTCGTCGATGGTGCAATCAAGTGCTGTGGCACGGCGAAATTCGATGTGTCCTTTAGTTGTGTCGAAATGTGAATTTCCGGGCAGTACATCGCCTTCTTTTATGATGGTAGAATACAATACGTTTTCGGCTGCGCGACCTTGGTGGGTAGGCAAGAAATAGTCGAATCCCAAAATATCTTTGATGGCGTTTTTCATATTGTAATAGGAGCGTGCACCGGCATAGCTCTCATCGCCCAACATAATGGCCGACCATTGTTTGTCGCTCATGGCGCCTGTTCCTGAATCGGTAAGCAAATCGATAAAAACGTAATCGCTTTTCAGCAAAAATAGGTTGTAATGCGCATCTTTTATCCATTGTTCGCGTTCTTCACGTGTGCTTTTTTTGATGTTTTCTACCATTTTAATGCGGTAGGATTCTGCAAAGGGGAGTTCCATAAATTAGTTATGAGTTTTAAATGGGTAGAGACGGTGCACGCACCGTCTGTGAGATTATTATAAATGTTGATTTTTAGTATATAAGCTTAGTTATGCATCTTCATTATGAATTATGCATTGAAGTAGAGGTATCCGTCGCGGCGTTTGATATGAAGGTATTTTTGTTTTCTAGACATAATGTTAATTTTCGAATTAACCTTATCTTTTATTTTGCAAATATACGAATTTTCAGATTAGCATATGTTTTTTTGTTGATTTTAGGTTTTTATCTTTCATACCATAAAAAAGAGAAAGACTCAAATCTTTCCCTTTTTTCGATTGTAATTGTATCGATTTACCTCTTTAGTTCCTTTTCTATCAACTGCTTCAATCCCGGAGTGGAAGGTTGCGGCGCGTTTAGGGATACGATTTTCCCTTCCCGATCGAACACCATAAAACGGGGAACGCCTTTTATTTTATAGTCGATGGCAAATCCTTTGGTCCAACTGCCGGCGAAGAGCTGAACACCCGCGGGTTTTTCTTCTTTGATCATCTTTTTCCAGATGTTTTTTTCCACGGCGGCTCCCACACAAATGGCGATAAACACTACGTCCTGTCCATGCAATTCCTCTTCTATCTTTTTTAAATACGGCATTTCCTTTTTGCATGGAGCGCACCAAGTAGCCCACACATCTACCACTACTACTTTTCCTTTGTAATCGGAGAGTTTGTGAATGACTTCTTCGGCATCGGGTAGTGCAAAATCGATGGCTGCTTCTCGGGGTTTCGAAAAACTTACTTTCTCGGCCAACGCCGCAAGACGTTTTTTCTGAAGCGGCGTAACTGCGAAATCGCCTTGTTTCTTCATGAATTTTTCGTATTGTGCGTAATCTTCAATGGCTTTTTCGGCATTGTTCATGGTGGCTTCGGCATAAAGTTCGGGAGTAGTGTATAAGTTTTTGAACGAACGCTTTTTTCCGATAAAATAATCGTACATGGCAAAATCCGACAGCATTTGGCTTCCGCGAGGCAAGAACATCAGCTTCGCATTGTCAAACGGATTTTTTTCGATGATTTGCGTGTAGATGGCAGGAAGTGGCTCATCTTTTGTCAGTCGGTTTTTACGTGGCGCTTCCAAAGCATACAGTGCAAGGTAAGCGATGTCGGTATTTATTTTTGCCTGCAGCAATTCGCCGAAATGGGTCGTTCGTAACGGCGAATTTTGCATTAGTTCTGTCGCTTTTTTCTGTAGCGCTTCCACTTGTGCGATTACTTGGGGATAGGCAATCAATTCGTCTCGTTTTACTTTTTTGTGAAAGATAATTTCCTTATGCAAGTCTCGTGACATGTCTTGCCACTGGTAGAGCAATTGGTTTTCGGGAGAATTTGCCTGTGTCAGCACCAGATTGTCTTCCGACAATTCGATCGTTGCCACATCTTTTTCTTTCAGGTACAACGGCAACGGATTTTTAGGGTCTTTGGCTATAACGACAAACTCGCCGGGCGCTTTAACTGTTACCGAAAAAGAGAATGCGCCTTTTTTATCGGGAGTAACCGTTGTACTTTCTGTCAGTTTGCCGTCTTCCACCTGATAAAGTTTTACGGGCAGTTTATCCGCGCTTTTGCCGTTTATTTTGCTTTGTGCACTCAGATTTGCGCTAAGGCACAGAAGTATAAAAAGAGAGAATAGAATTGTTTTTTTCATTTTTACTTGAATTTATTTTTTTAGTTGTGAATCAATTTTTAGGAAACATGGAATCCCACCATTTCGAATCGTTTTTCAACCATTTATCAAACCACGCGTATATGGCATGATTCCACGAAATGATTTTTCGATAATCCGCAATGACATGGTTTTCTTTTTCTACCTGAATGAACTCCACGGGTTTTCCCAATATTTTAAGAGCAAGATACATCTGCATACTTTCGCCTATCGGTACGTTGGTGTCATCGGTGCCGTGAAGCAATAGCAAAGGAGTCCGGATTTTGTCTGCATTGAAAATGGGACTTTGATCGACAAAAACGGAACGATTGTTCCACGGATAGCTGTTGGGGCTTTTTCTTGCTCCGTAGGTATATCCCCAATGACCTTCGCCCCAATATCCCGCTATATTGCTGATTCCGGCATGTGATACAGCTGTCGCGAAAATATCGGTTTGGGTTTGCATCAGCTGCGTTATGAATCCGCCGTAAGAAGCGCCTATACAGCCTATCTTTTCGCGGTCGATAAAAGCATGTTCTTTTGCAAAGAGCTGTGTTCCCCGAATAATATCGTTAACGGTTTCATTACCCCAACTGTGCAAAAATGCAGATGAAAATTCTTGCCCGTAGCCAACCGTTCCGGCGGGTTGCAGCACATACACCACATACCCGCGTGCGGCATATACGTGGAGTGGATAAGCATTTTCGAACGTTCGTGGAGCAGGGGATGCTCCTCCGTAATAATATACGATGAGCGGATACTTCTTGTTCGGATCGAAATAAGGGGGTAAATAATACCTTCCATCAACGGTTACGCCTTGGGTATTCTTAAAATTCCAGTCTTTTACCTCTCCCAATTGTAACTTTTCCAATCGGGTGTCATACGGAGCGGAAATTAAGGAAGACTTTTCTTTTTTCAGGGAATAGAGATATGCTCGGGTGGAATTGGATGCTCCCGACCCTGCATAAGCCGCCATTGGAGCGCTTTGAGAAACATCAAACGCGCTTATGTATTCCTCCTGCACCGGCAGTTTGCTGAATGTGCGTTTTTGCGGATGGTAGCAGTAAATGACTTTGCGGTCTTTGTCTTGCGTTCTCAAATAAATTTGGTTATCGGAAGCAGACCAGATCATCGCGTCAATACCGGGAGCAAACGATTTGGTAATGGGCTCAATATGCTTTGTTTTCAATGTCATCACATATGCCTGCTTGTCGTAGCTGTTGGGCGTTTTTCCGGAGGAAAGCGCCGAACCCAAATGGTTGAAACATTGGGGGCTTCCTTTTATCAGAATTTGCGAACCATCGGGCGAAAACAAGGCTTCGTCCGTATATTTTTCGTTTGTCCACAACGTATCTACCTGCATGGTCTGCCAATCGACACAAAACATAGATTTGTTGTAAAAAGGCGTTTCGGTAGGCGTTTCGGTGGTGGTGGAAAAAAGCAAAAGCCGCGCATCGGGGCTGATGCCGTGTAACTCGGCTGACGTATTTCCCGATGTGATTTGCTGCGAAAATCCTGTCGGCATATCGTACCGAAAAATGTGAAAAGTACGGCCGTAATTGGGCTGGCGATCATCGGGAGCCTGCATGCGTTTTAATCCGTAAGGATGCCGTTTTTCAACCTTTTTTTCCTCTATGTAAAACAACGATTTCTCATCGGGAGAAATTATAAAAGATGAGGAAGGCAGGTTTTGAGCGAGTATCTTTTGTTCGGACGTGAGCGGGTTAAGAGAAAACAACGAAACTCCGTTCTCACTTTCGGATACGTAGGAAAGCAAATCGGTTTTCGGCATCCATCTCAACTGGCTTCTGGAAGTGGGTTCCGACAAAATGATCCGTTCGTTTTTATTATCGTACACTTCCGTGAAATAAAGCGTTTTCCCTCCGGGAAGTGTTTCGCTTAAGCGGATAAGCGTGAAACGTCCGTTGGGAGATATGGCCACGGAATTTACGCGTTTTCCTTCGAGGATATCGTTTATGGTTATGCGCCGTTTTTCATTGTCCGAGAGTGTCAGACTTGAAGAATCGGTTGCGGAAACAGATATCCTAAACGCCGCATCGCTTTTATGCGAAGACGGAACAAAAAGTTTCATTACCACCCGCGCTCCTCCCGTGTTGGCATTGAAGCGCGTTTTTATATACCTGAGATCTTTCGGATTAGACTCCTGCGTTGTTTTTTCGGAGATTTTTGCTCCGTCCATAAATACCTGAAAAGGAAAAGGTGTGGTTACGGTTATTTCGCCGGTAACGTAGCTGTCGGCATGAATGAAAAAAGACACCAGATAAAGTGCATCCTTTTCGGTTGCGAAATGGGGTAACTTGAAAATCTCCGTTTTATCGGCTGCGATTTCTTTCTCGAACGTACTGTGAGCGGGAAATGTTAGCGGAGAAAATAAGGGGTTGCTGCCCTGATTTTTTTTCTCTGCGGAGTCCGCATCCGTTCTTATGGGCTTGCTTACCTCGATAGGCCCTAAGAAACGCAATTTTTGAGGCAATATCGTCTCCTGAGAAAAGAGTATCGCCGGAAGAACAAAGAAAAATAAAAGGGCTGTGGTCTTTAAATGATTCATTGTTTGCTTTTTAAAAGGAGTAGAGGGCTATCCCCCGATGCCGAAGCACCAAGGGAATAGTTTACCTCCGGTTGGAAAATCCAACTATTTAATCAAGTAGAGTTTGCCAGATTCGGTTGTCCTTCATTTCGATAAACATGGCCCGTTTCACGTTTCCTTCGCCTTCATACAGCGCTACGCGCTCCGCGATATTGCCAGCCTGAACATTGTACACCGAGAATTTGTAACGATTGCCCGTTTGCGTGCCGAGGACAAAATAAACGGGAGCCTGTGTGCCACTCGGAACATCGGGAACCAATGTTTCTATAAGCGTTATGGTTTCGCCGGCCGGAACGGTAAGTTGCTCTTTTTCGGTAAATCCCGCAAATTCACACGACCAAATGACGTTGCCTATCGAAAAAAATGTTTGATTATAACCCTTGGTATAGGCATACCGGTCGGCATGAAACATTTTTTTGTCGTCTCTCAACACATCCACCTGCAACAGTTTCATGCCAACTCTGTCGAACATACTACCGAATTTGTACAGGTAATGCTCCGATGTTGTTTTGGATTTCAACAGCGCATAAGCCCATTCGGGAACACCCAACATTTTACGGTGGTTGAAAAAAAGCAAATCGGCATTGAGATTATTCACTTTATGAGGCGCCGGGTCTTTGAAATATTGCAGCGAGTTATCGATACGCGCATACGAACAGAACGACGATTTACTTTCGTCATACAATATCGGCTGCCAGGAGAACGCGACGGCTCTGTGCGGCGATAGCTTGTAATCGCCAACGAATGCTTCGCCAAAGAAAGAGGTGGCCACTTGTCCAATGGTGCGCAGAGAGTGTATTCTGCCGTTGTTTACCAAGCTGATGTAGTTGGTTGCGAAGAAGATATCTTCCGGCTTTTTTTGTACGGAACTATTTAATTTAAAAAGGCTTTCAAATGTACCGATGGTTTCCGTCGTATAATAATCCAATACTTTCAAATCTTTATCACTGGCCACAAACAGCGATGGTGTCGGGGTATTGGTATATTTTTTATCCGAACCTTCTCCCACGGAGTCGAGCCTGAGCCAGCTATCGTAAAAAAGGAAACCGCGTGGCGCCCCTTCCAGGGATTTGCCCGATACCTCGGCGAGCCGGTTGGGGAAAACGTGTTTGGGTGTGTGGATATCAATGTCGGTATTTCCGTTTACTTCTTTGAGCAACCACCATCCGCTCACAATATCCGTTTCCACCGTTAAATCGTATTCGGTATAGGAAAAAACTCCCGTTTGCTTGTCTTTGGCATAAAAACGAAGTTGATAGTTCCCCGGCTTGAGTTGTACGCTGTATTTGAGGTTTCTTTCTCTGGAAATGATAATCATTTTATCAATATACAGGCTTCCTGCCGGATATACGCCCCAATAATATTCATAATCGGCATTATCGGGAGAAATAACCGGAGAAATTTCGAGAGTGCCCATTGATTTTACTTTGTATGCCGATTCTATTCCGGTAACTTTCACTTCCACCGAAGCCAAATCTTTATACGTGTAATTTCCTTTGTCTGCATAACAGCCTGCCAGTAAAGGAAGGAGCAGTGCAAAAGCGATATATTTTATGTGTTTCATACGAAATGTAATTTTTTATTTTTGAGAAAATGGTTTTACAAGTATGTCGGAAATGTCATAGGTTTCGATTTGGGATTATCGGGGTCTTCCTTGAGAGGAGCAATTCCTTTGGCAATGTTTTCGGGATCGGCGTTAAATTCTTCCAACGCCCGGCGGCATTTTTCGCGATAGAAAATAAGAATACCTCTCGGTTGAGAAAACCAGGCATTGTCGATAACCGTTTGCAGGGTTTCGTTCATAAACTTATGTTTTACATAGGTATATTTGCCAAAATACCATTCTTCAAACATGCTCCACTTCGATGGTTTAGTGATCCGGTTGGAAATGGAGATTATTTTTGTTGTTTTTTGACTTTCGCCCGGCAAGAAATCTTCCGATTGCTCCAATTGAATAAAAAGCAAATAATTGTTTTCACTTAACGAGGCATCGCGCAACACAATAACCGGAATATTTATTTCAACACCTTTGGGATTATTGGTAACCACTGTTTTCTGAACCAGCAGTTTCTGCATTTCTTCCGAATCAAAAGCCACATAATGTGTGCCCGGAATGGCCTGATTGGGCGCTTCGGTGGCAATTGTATCGATAACGGCTCCTGCTTTATCGTAGGTGTAAGAATAGTAAACACCTTTTATTTGTTTTATTTTTACTTTTTTTGCCTCGGAAACGCTGCCTCCCATAACATTGGCCTTGAGCCATACGGTATCGCGTACGATAGCTTCTTTTTTCGAAGCAAAGGTTTGGTTTACCGTAACGGTATCTTTCCACTGCACCCGTAAAGGGGCATTAAACAACAGGTAATCATCTTTTTTGCAACCGGTCTGCAAAGTCAGAAGTCCGGCAGCCACAAAGACAAGAAGCGTATAGAATATTTTTTTGTACATGATGTTATATTTAGTAAAGTTTAAAAAATAAGTAATCAAAATTAGATAAGCAGCCAGTTTTTGCTATTGGCAATTAGTTATTAGCTTTTGGCTCTTTGTTGAACAGTTCGCCGCCTTGCTAACAGCCAATGGCTAAAGGCTAACAGCCAATCACTTGATCAAAGTTACATCGGTTATTTTTTGAAAATTATTTAAAATGTTGAGCGTATTAATTTCCAGTGTTTATTCCCGTAAATTCCTGCGATGGCAACGGTATAACATAAACGTCCGCATTTGCGGCCTTAGGCGATCCGATTATGGTTTCCCTGCCCAAGCGTTTGTAGGCATAAAATGCTTGTCCTTCGGCATAAAACTCGCGGTTGTATTCCATTATCAACAAGTTCTCTAATTGCTCTTTGCTGTTGAAACCCGCCACTTTTTCTTCATCGCGCATAACCGAAAGCGTATTGTTCCAGATATTTGCGGCTTCCTCCAATGAAGAGCATTCCATGGCAATCAAATACATTTCGTAAAGACGTATGAGCGGTATGGCATTTTTAGCCCAGTTGTTTCGTGCGTCTGTTCCCGATTTTTCAAGCTGCACGTATTTCTTGGAATGGTATTTCCTGATACTGTTTTCCACTATTTCCGTCCAAAGCAATTGCAAGCGGATATCGGTATCGGAATAGTATCTTTCCAATTTCGGCTTCAGGGTGTAAAAGGCATCCTGCGTTTTTCTCCAGTTTGCATCGGAAAGCGAATGGTTGGTTAGCGCCAGAATATGTTCGTTGGAGAGGCTGTAGTCTCCCGCTTCCATCTCTCCTTTAGAGCCTAAGGCATATATAAGTTCTCCCTTTTTGTCTTTTGCCCCGATTACTTTTTGCGCATTTTCCAGTGCCGCGGGTTTGTCGTTCAACCACAGGTATACGCGTGCTTTTTGTGCCAATACGGCATAGTAGTTCATGCGCATTTGGCGGTAAGCAAAAAACATGTCGGGCTCTTTCAATTGATACCCCGATTGTAAGTTCAATTCTTTCAAATTGTATTTCAGAATGAGATCCACCTTCTCAAGATACTGCTGTGCCTGATCTAAATCGGCAAGAAGCTGTTTGGTATATTCGGCATAAGTAAGGTGTGTATTTATTTTTCGCGAAACCGACTTCACATAAGGCAATATGGTGCTTTGCGGAATATCTTTGCCCGGCATGGGCCCGAAAAGGCGAAGCAACTCGAAATGGCAATAAGCCCTGATAGCCAACGCCTCGCCTTTAATTAACTCGTAATTGCCGTTTACAAGCATGCTTTGCTTTTCGTCTATAACATCCAAAATTCCGTTTACATCGGCAATGGCTTTATACAGATTATTAAACATGTTGCCCGTTGCGCTTAACGCGCTTTTTTCGTAATAAGTATATTGGCTCAATTGAAACGGGCCCGTTTCTTTTTGGTCGGTTTCCCAATGTTGTGCCAAATACTCCACCGATCCCCAGGTTAATTCTTTTCCGTAAAGAGCGGGAGATTTCAACCGGATGTATGCTCCGATAAGAATATCGCGAAAGCCTTGCGTACTTTCGATGGCTTTGTCTTTTTCTATCTGCGTGGAGGGTTGCACGTCGAGCCAGTCGTTGCACGATACACAAGCAAGCGCGGCTAAAATAAGGACGTATATTTTTTTCATTTTCATCATTTCATTAAGTTTTAAATAAATTTGATGCAACAAGCCTTAGAATATAAGCGATGCTCCAAAAGAGAATCGTTGCGAGAACGGATAGTTAATTCCTCTTTCCTGCCGCACGGTTGACCAATAGAATAAATCGGCTACATCGCCTTTCAGCACCAGCGATTCCAGCCCCGCGTATTTTTTCAGCGTTTTATTGCCGCGCAGTTCGTAGCTCAATTGTATGTTTTTACAGGTAAACACGTTTTCGTTTTGCACAAAACGCGATGTAGCGTATGTCGGCGTAAGATTAGTAATGCCTTTGAAGAAAGAATAATCGCCCACTTCTTTCCATCTGTCGTTATACACCCTTTCATCTACGTTGTATTTCTTGTCGGCGTTTTCTATTTTATTTACCAGCGTGTGGTTGTAAATCTGTCCGCCCCAATAATAAGCAAAAGCCATGCTTAAGCCTATGTTTTTGTATCGGAACGATGTGTTTATGCCTCCTCTGTATTTAGGTCGGCCGATCCCGCATGCTACTAAATCTTCCGAATTCCACGTGTAGGTAACTTCGCCGTTACGTTTCTGAAATACTTCCATACCGTTGCTTGGGTCAATACCCAGCGATTTTACGGCATAAATGGTATTCAACGATTCTCCCTCGCGGATAATTTTGGAAGGATCCTTTTTGGTTTTTGCTTCTTCTTTGGCATATTCTTGCTTCAATGCTTCGGATAAACGCAACATCTCGCTGCTGTTGCTGGCAATGCTCGCGGTTACGTTAAGGAAAATGCCTTTGGTTGTGTTTCGGATGATGTTTCCGCGAAGACGCACTTCAAAACCCTTATTTAAGACGGAGCCGATGTTTTCGGTATATGACGTGAATCCGCTCGACCAAGGCAACGATCTGTCCGACAGCATGTTGTTTGTTTTTTCGCGATACATGTCAACCGTAAATCCGACACGGTTTTTAAATAAATCGGCATCAATTCCTATATTGTATTTATCGGTTTTCTGCCATTCCAGTTCTGTGTTTTCAAGAACTTTTTGGTAGATACCCATCCACTCGTGGTAGCGGTCGTTGGTGTAATAATCGTAAGTGGCGATGGCCTGAAATGCCTGAAACTGTTGGCTTCCGTTTTGTCCGAATGAGCCGCGCAACGTAAATCGGTCAATCTGCGGAACAGATTTAATGAAATTTTCGTTATGCAGGTTCCAGCCCAACCCTACGGAGTAGAAAGGAGCGAAACGCTTGTTTTTGCCAAATTGTGAAGAACCGTCCACACGGTAAGAAATATCGGTAAAGTATCGGTTGTCGTACGAATAGTTGAAATTGGCAACCGTCCCTACCCGTCGTACAATGGTTTCGTAGCCTGTCGGCTTTCCTTCTTTCTGATATTGTAATCCCATTATCAAACTTTTGGGGTTTTCTTGCGTGAAACCTTCAATGACGAACGAATATCCGTTTGTTCTCATTTCATCCAAATCGGTACTCATTCCCAGGTATATGTTGTGCTTGTGGTTGAACAGGCGGGCATAGCTGGCCGTAAGCCTTGTGGTGTAGCTGATGTTTTTTCCCGTTCCGTAAATATATTTCCCTTTGCGCATCACATCATCCCCAACGTAGGTTTCGAAACTGGTGTGAGTACGCGGCTTGAAATTATTCGACTCGTTCCACTGATAATTTATCCCTGCGTTTGCGCGAACCGTAAAATATTCCGAAGGGCGCCATTCAATAGAGAATGTATTCATAATGGAGGTGTAGCTTTTATCGTTGATGGTAGGCAACATGGCATCGTACAGCGGATTTCGCGGATGATTTTTCGCGCCGCCCCAAAATGAGTCGTTCGTATCGAAAAACTTTACCAATTGTCCTTTTTCGTCGTAAGGTTTCCAGTAAGGATTCAGTTTTGCGTAATCGGCAAAGTTTCCGTAAGACGATTCTGTTCCCTTGGAGTTGCCGATAGTAAGATTGTTGCGGAAGATAAGGTCGTTGCGCTTGTAAGAAAGGTTGATGCCTCCGTTGAAAGTGTTTCTTTCCGATTTCTTCATTACCCCCGCCTGGTTGTTATACATGGCAGTTACGGCGTAGCGAAAAGCCTTGTCGCCTCCCTCAATTTTCAGGTTGTGGCGTTGCCCTACACCCACGCGCAGGGGTTGAGACAACCAATAGGTGTTTACTCCGCGTTCCACCGCGGCCAGATTGCGGGCATACATTTCCTGATATTGCAAACTGAGGCTGGCAACGTTTGAATCGTAAAATCCCGACAGGCGTTCCAGTTCCAGCTTGTCTTTCGCGTTCAGCAAGTGATAATCCGAAAGGTCGGGAACTTCCACATTCACGTTTCCGCTGTAGAGGAACTTGAGTTTCCCCATTTCGGGTTCCTTGGTGGTAATAACGATGATTCCGTTTGCTCCGCGTGAACCATACAGTGCCGTTGCCGAACCGTCTTTGAGCAATGTTACCGATTCCACCTCATCAATATCCAGGTCCATCATGCGTTGAAGCGATATTTCAAAACCGTCCAGCAATATGAGCGGACTGTTGAGCAAAGCCTGAGAGCCTCCCGTTTGCAATTCTTTTATTCCCAACATGCTGGATGTGCCGCGTACCTGCAAATCGGGCAAGCGGTTGGGGTCGAAACCCACATCGTTGTTGGGCAGAATATTAAAAGCGGGGTCTATATTTGCCAGTGTAGAAACTAAATTTCGCCCTTCGTATTGTTTTATTTCCTTGGCTGTTACTTTCGATGCCGAACCTGTAAAGGCGGATGTGGCTTTTTTAAAGATTCCCGTAACCACCACTTCGGTAAGTTCTTTGTTGTCTTCTTCCAACACTACAGACACTTCCTTGCCGGATGTTATGTTGATTTCCTTGTTCTTCATCCCGATAAACGAAACCAAAAGGGTGGAACCTTGCGTTAAATCCACTTCTATTTCAAACTTCCCGTTTACATCGGTTGTGGTGCCTCTTTCCGTGTTTTTTACAAAAATGGTAGCTCCGGGGAGTGGTTCTCCCGCTTTATCTTTTACGATACCGCTTATTTTGGTTCTTTTAGCGGGCTGTTGTATGTTCTTTGCCCGATTTTCTTTCTTTTCCAGCACGATGAGCTTATTGGATATTTCATAATTGTAGTCTTTTCCTACAATCTGCTCCAAAATTCGACTAAGCAGTTCGTTTTTAGCCGAAACGGAGATTTTTTTTGTAACATCGAGTTCGCTGTTATTGAAAAAGAAATAGAGGTTTGTTTGTTTTTCAATGCTTTGAAAAACCTGCTCTATAGCTGTATTGGAGTAATCCAGCGTCACTCTTTTTTCCTGAGCCCAGGAAGTGGCAGCCTGTGCTTTCAACATAAACAGGCAGAATAAAAGGGCCAGTTTTATTCCACCTCCGGCAAACTTGTATTGCCTAAGGGTGTTGAGAATGTTTTTTGATACGATTTCTCTCATAAACTTAAAGTTGTTAATAATAATTCTATTTTTTTTAAATATTCAGTTTTATAGCAAAAGAGCATTTCGCGTTGCGGAATATATTCATGTAACGCCGTGTTGGAGCATTCCTTACCGTAGAGTATATTATCACGCGGTATATTCATCGTGGTAGAGTGTACTTTCCCGTGATTGCTTCGGCTTGTTCTTATTGTCGGGGCAATATTTTTATATTATTTTCATTTTCAATCTCTATATCTATTTTGGCCGTTTTTTTCAATATATCGAAAATTTCCTCCAGCGGTTGGTTTTTACGGATAACTCCCGTTAAAGCTATCTCTTTGAGGTTTTGGCTTGTGAAAAAGATGGAACAGCCGTACCAGCGGTATATTTGCCTCATAACAGACTCCAACGGCTGGTTTTTAAAGATGAAAAGGCCGTCTTTCCAGGCTGCATATTGATATGCATCTACCTGACGAACCAACAGGCTGTTGCTTTCGTCAATGGTTTGTTGCCCGGGCCGGAGCATGATTTCTTTTTCTTGTGCCTGCACTTTCACGCTTCCCTGTACCAGCGTGGTAACGGTTTGTGTATTTTCGGTGTAGGCGCTGATGTTAAAGGCTGTTCCCAACACGCTTATCCGTGTATTTCGAACTTCTACGATGAAAGGAGATTTTTTATTTTCCGATACTTCAAAATATGCTTCTCCTTTTTCTAAAAAAATACGGCGCTCGTTGCTTGCGAATCTGTTTGGGAAACGGATACGTGTATCGGAGTTGAGATGCACCACGGAGCCGTCGGATAGCTCCAGGCGATAATTTTTGGTTACAGGTATTTCCAACGTATTGTATTCTATTTCTTCCGGTGTTGTTCCTGCTTCGGTATTGTAGGAAAGCGTAGCCGCTTCTTGTTCCTGAACAATTAGTGAATTGTCTTCGGTTACTATCACGTTGTTTTTTTCGGGTAAAACAAGGGTTTCTCCTCCCTCCAGAGTGAGGCGTATATTGCGGGAATCATTATCGGCCAGAATAGCCCATTCTGTTTTATCCGTGTTATGTTGATTCTGTTTATTCAGAAATAGAACTGAACTTATGATTACTATTGCCGCTATTGCTGCTGCATAAGGTATTATGTTTCTATGTGTTAAGGAGTGTTTTGCTTTCTTAAACTTCGTTGTTTTATTTTGTAATCTTGTCCATGTTTTTTCTTCATTGAAACTTCCCATACGGGATAAAGTATCCAATCTTCGGATTACTTTTTCTGTTTCAGAATCAGGTTTTTGTTCACTATGTGTGTCAAACAAAAAGGACCATACCTTATTTAGTAAATAATTATGCTTTTTCATACACTTTTGTTTTGCGTCTTATATAACTATCGCACAAAAGTGTTAAAGGGGTGAAAAAAAGGATAGAGTTAACTTTGATTAACAAAAAACAGCAGAATAAGTAAACTCTTGTTTATACCGCTTTTGCGTAATTTTTGGTAAGCAATTTTTATCTGTGATTTTATGGTATTTACGGATATATTAAGTGTAATAGCAGCATCTTTATAGCTCATGCCTTCTATCACGCAGAGAAGAAAAATCCGACGGCAGTTTTCGGGTAAACTCTCTACTAATTTTCTTGCCGTTTGCACTTTTTCGTCCAAATCATTTTCTTCATTCTGTTTCGACGAAAATATAATTTCTTCTGTTACAAAGGGTTCATGATGTTCTTTTACGCGCTGATGCCTGATGTGGCTGATGGATTTATTTTTGGTTATCCGAATGAGAAAGGCATGAATATTGTCAGTGGAAGATATGTTTTTTTTGTTAGTCCATAACTCCATGAAAGATTCCTGTACTATATCTTCAGCAACATCATTATTGCCCACATATGCCATAGCAATCCAATACAACTCTTTTGCGAAAGAACGAAAATAATCTTCGAAAAGAGTTGGTGTTAGTTGTATATGGGTGAGTAATTGGGAGGTTGCTTTTTCCATTTTATTCCTTTTCCGCAGCAAAGGTACAATTTTCCTTTAAGTAAATGTTAAATAAAGAGGAGGCAATAGTTTATACTTGCATACAAGGTGTTTACATACAGTTTTACGACTTTACAACCTATGTTGGAAAAGATGTATTACCTGTTTCTCGCTATTTGACAACCCGTTGTTTATACTTTAATAAACGCGCTTTATCCGTTGCCCTCGTCATATTGCTGATACAAAAAATCGTTATACGGAAATCGTTGAATATGTATTTCTTTTACCTTGTTGTAAAGTAAGCCTTTAAGTTCATCGATATTGTTGCGCTCTTTTGCCGAAATAAAAATGGCGTTCTCCTTAAGCTTGCTCATCCACGATTGTTTTAGCTCTTCGAGCGAAATGTTTTCACGGGTTTTGGGCGTTAAATCGTCTTCGTCTTTTTCCACGTGCGAAAACGCATCAATTTTGTTGAAAACAATGATGGTAGATTTTTCGGTTTTATCTATTTCGTAAAGCGTTTTTTCCACAATTTCTATTTGCTCTTCAAACGCGGGATGTGAAATATCCACTAGGTGCACAAGAATATCGGCTTCGCGAACTTCATCGAGCGTGGATTTAAACGACTCGATAAGATTTGTCGGCAGTTTGCGGATAAATCCTACCGTATCGGTCAGCAAAAACGGCAGGTTTTCGATGGTTACTTTTCGCACGGTTGTGTCTAACGTGGCAAAAAGTTTATTTTCGGCAAACACTTCCGATTTGCTCAGGAGGTTCATCAACGTAGATTTTCCCACGTTGGTATAACCTACAAGCGCTACGCGCACCAATTTTCCGCGATTTTTGCGCTGCACGGTTTTTTGTTTGTCAATATCTTTGAGTTCTTGTTTCAGGCGCGAAATTTTATCGAGAATAATCCTTCGGTCTGTTTCCAACTGCGTTTCTCCCGGTCCGCGCATAATTACGCCGCCACCGCCGCGTTGGCGTTCCAAGTGCGTCCAAAGGCGTGTTAGTCGCGGCAGCAGATATTGATATTGAGCTAATTCTACCTGTACTTTTGCGTGCGATGTTTGCGCGCGCATGGCAAAAATATCGAGGATAAGGCTTGTTCGGTCGAGGATGCGAAGTTTGAGTTCTTTTTCGATATTTCGGATTTGTCTGGCTGAAAGTTCATCATCAAAAATCACCACGCCAATTTCGTTATCTTCATTTGAGACGTAATCTGCAATTTCTTGCAATTTTCCCGTGCCGACAAATGTAACGGTATTAGCCATATCCAATCGCTGAACAAAGCGTTTGTCGGGAACCAGTCCGGCTGTTTCGGCCAAAAAAGCCAATTCATCCAGATACTCATTCACCTTTTCTTCGTTTTGTTCCGGTGTGATCAATCCTACCAAAACAGCGTTTTCGTTTCTTATTTCGCTTGTTATAAAATCTTTCATCAGTTAAAATGATATTCAATTGTAATTAATGGTAATTCGATTGTAATTTAATTGTTTAGATGAACTTGTTCAACGCCGCGACCAATTACGCGAACAGCGTGAGCAAATTACGTGAAACGAATAACGGCAAAGCCGAATTACAATGAATTTTATATCCAAAACCCAATCCCCGCCATAAAGGATGATTGAGAAAAGTCTTTGATAAATTGATATTTGTATTCGATACTGATACGTGCTTTATACCCAAAATCGTATTGGATTCCCAGCCCTAAGTTGGCACCGATACGATGTTTAGTCCATCCTTGCAATTCGATTTCATTTGCTTTTGATGCATCGAACTTCCAGTTGGAATAATGTAGGCCTACAATCGGATAAAATGAAAATAACCACGATACAGGAATTATATAATGAGTATCGGCATCTACTTCCCACATGTTATAGCCTTTTTTGGGCAAATAATAGGTAAAAGAAGGCACAAACCGAAATTCATTGGTGTAATAATAATGTAGATGTGCTCCGCCACCAACACTTTCTATCTTATTGCCGTAGCCGGCATGAACTCCAAGCCCTACTGTTTTTTCGAATTGTGCAAACGATTTTGACGTTAGCACGAATAAAGACAAAACAGATAAATATATAATTTTTTTCATAAAAGAGTTATTGTTTTTGCTTCTCTCCTTTTAAAATAGGCAAATGCCAATGGAATTTAACTGCCAATATCCTGATTATTATTACAATGGATGCTGTGAGGATTTCATTGACTACTATATTTAAACCAAGAACGTATGCAACCGTGAAGAAAACGGCTCCAATTACACAGGCTAGCGCATAAATCTCTTTTCTGAAAATAAGCGGAATTTCTGTTATCAGCACATCACGAAGCATTCCTCCGAATGAACCGGTTATTGTGCCCATAATAACTGCTACCCAAGGTTCAAAGCCCATGGATAGTGTTTTTTCGGCTCCTACTACTACAAACAATCCCAACCCGATACTATCGAAAAGGAAGAAAGTATATTTCAATTTTACCACTTTTGTTTTAAACAGCAAAACAAACAGCAACGCCAGCAATGTTGCCCAAAGATAAACCGGATTCAGCATCCAGAAAGGAGTTACACCGATAAATAAATCACGAAGCGTACCGCCACCAATAGCCGTAACAAATCCAATAGTGAATGCTCCGAATAAATCGAAATTCTTGGTAGATGCAAGCCGTACACCGCTAATAGCGAAGGCGAATGTGCCTAAGAATTCGATAATATTTACAAACTGTATGTTTTCTATAAAATTCATCTGTTGCTGATATGTGTCGTAGATACACACGGCCGTGTGTATCTACAAATTAAATAATCATCCCACTACCTAAACAAAGTTTACTATCCGTGTCGTACACAACTCCAAATTGTCCGGCGGCAATTCCCTGCACGAGTTCTTCGGATTGAATGCGATACAAATCTCCGATTTTTGAGATTCGTCCTTTGGTAAATTCCGGAGTATGACGGATTTTGAACGTAATTTCTTTTTCATTGTCAAAATCGCCCCAGATATCTTTGGTTATGAACGAAAAGCCCTGAAGATTAATCACATTTCCGTATTGATGTTTGGTGTCGTATCCTTTTGAAACGTAAACAATATTTCGATTTACGTCTTTTTTTATCACGAACCAAGGGCCACCACTCAGCCCCAATCCTTTTCGTTGCCCAATGGTGTGAAACCAAAATCCTTGATGCTTGCCGATAATGTTTCCGGTTTCCAGCTCAACTATTAGTCCTTCTTTTTTGCCAAGATATCGTTCGATAAAATTATTATAATTTACTTTTCCAAGAAAGCAAATTCCCTGACTATCTTTTCGTTGTGCCGAAGGGAGTTTGTTGTTAATAGCAATTTGTCTAACTTCCGATTTCAGTAAATTTCCGATAGGAAACATTAGTTTTGAAACTTGCACGTAACTCACTTGTCCCAAAAAATAGGTCTGATCTTTTACGTGATCTTTAGCTGTTGAAAGCCACGTTAAGCCATCTTTATCAGTGGTTGTAGCGTAATGTCCGGTAGCGATTTTATCGAATTGATTGCCCCATTTTTGTTCAAAAGTTCCGAATTTGATGAGCTTATTGCACATCATATCGGGGTTAGGCGTTAAACCGCGTTTTACGGAGTCAACGGTATATTTTACCACGCTGTTCCAATATTCTTCGTGCAGCGAAACCTGTTCAAATCGACAACCGTACTTTTTAGCGATAAACGACACAATTTCAATATCTTCTTCCGAAGGACAATCGATATATCCGTGCTCATCTTCCATACCTATTTTAATGTAAAAAATAGTAGGATCGTAGCCCATCTCTTTCAACTGATGAACCACAACGGAGCTATCTACGCCTCCCGATACCAATGCTGCAATTTCCATTATCTTGTTGTTTTCGAATGCAAAGTTACGAAATAGATGGTAGTTGGTTGTTAAGTTTCGGGTAAAAGTTATAATTGAAAAGTTCCTAAAGCAAACAATTATGTTAATTTGAAATTTTTACGTTGTTCGATTTTCTTGTGATATTTGCATTTATATCGGCTTCTATGTCCGTAGTATTGTTTGTTTTATCCAAAATATTGCAAAAACTGATACACGGAATCCGATGAAGAAAAATTAGTTTTTTCTATATTCCGGACAAAATTATATCAATATTTCAAAAGTTTTTTTCTAACTTTACAAATTAATATTTTGCGATGATTGTAGATACTACAACTTCGCACGGTAACAAAGTTTCAAGAGTGAATGGATTGTTACCTTTCATCCCGATATTTTTCGGGATTTTCCGAGAGAAAAGAAAAAAACTATATAAATGACCTACAAATGGAATTATCTTACCCTAACAACCGATCAAAAAAATAAAAAAAATGAACTGACGAAAGAAATACAAATTGATCCCATACTGACAGAATTGTTGCTTAAACGAGGCATTTCAAGCGTGGAAAAAGCAAAAGAATTTTTGTATCCAAGCCTCAACGATTTGCACGATCCGTTCTTGCTGCCCGATATGGAAAAAGCAATAAGACGAATTGAGCAAGCGCTCGGAAATAAAGAGCGAATTCTTATTTATGGAGATTATGATGTAGATGGCACAACAGCCGTTTCGTTGGTTTATAAGTTTTTACGGAAAATAACCAATAATATTGATTATTATATTCCGGACAGGTACGACGAAGGGTATGGCATCTCGATTCAAGGAATTGATTATGCTGTTGAAACAGGCGTTAAACTTATTATTTCTCTTGATTGTGGTATAAAAGCCGTGGCAAAAGTTGCATACGCCAAAGAACACGGAATTGATTTTATTATTTGTGATCACCACATGCCCGATGACATACTGCCTGATGCTGTGGCAGTTGTTGATGCAAAGCGGGTAGATTCCATTTATCCTTATAACGAACTTTCAGGTTGCGGAGTCGGCTTCAAGCTGGTTCACGCTTTTTCTATTCGTAACGATCTGGCATTTTCAGATATAGAACCGTTACTCGATTTGGTAGCCGTAAGTATTGCTGCCGATATTGTGCCCATTACGGGAGAGAATCGGGTAATGATGCATTATGGATTGAAACGGCTAAACTCAAATCCCAGCTTCGGATTACGAGGGATTATCGAGATTTGCGGATTGAGTAAAAAGCCGATAACCGTTAACGATATTGCCTTTAAAATCGGTCCTCGAATTAATGCCTCGGGAAGAATGATGAACGGCAAAGAGGCGGTTGATTTGATGCTTGCCGGCGATATGTCGCAGGCCAGAGAAAAAGCCATCAATATTGACAAATACAACGAAGATCGTCGCGAATTAGATAAAAAAATTACCGATGAAGCCATCGATTTTGTGGATAATCGGTTTAATATCGCCGAACACAAAAGCATTGTTTTGTACGATGAAACCTGGCATAAGGGCATTATCGGGATCGTTGCTTCGAGGTTGACCGAGAAATATTATCGTCCGGCGGTAGTTCTCACCAAATCAAGTGGAATGATTTCCGGATCGGCACGTTCCGTCAATAATTTTGATGTGTACAAGGCGATTGAGTCTTGCAAAGATATTCTCGAAAACTTTGGCGGACACACATACGCTGCCGGACTGACTCTTAAAGAGGAAAATCTTGCGGAATTTAAGCGCCGTTTCGATATGATTTCTTTCGAAGAAATCGAGAGTAAAATGATGCAACCGCAAATAACTGTTGATGCTGAAATCTCGTTGAGCGATATTACTCCCAAGTTCGTTAAGGATTTATCTATGTTCAATCCGTTTGGACCTGAAAATGAGAATCCTGTTTTTGTTACTCGTGGAGTTTTAGATGCCGGAGGTAGTAAGTTGGTAGGCCGTGGATTTCACCATATTAAGCTTGAACTTGTGGATAAAACGGTTTCCGAACCGGTGCAGGCTATTGCATTTAGTTCCGATGAACATTTCAAGAAAATTAAGGAAAAGCAACCTGTTGATATCTGTTACACCATTGAAGAAAATCGTCACGGTGGAAGTACATACACTCAGCTGTTGATAAGAGATATTAAAGGGTAATAGTTTGATGTTAGGAATATGTAGAGACGGTGCGTGCACCGTCTTCTATATGTGTTGTCTCACGTAAAATATCCCTGAAATAATGCAATCAGTTCTGTTTCACGAAATATTGCAGCAATACTGGGGCTACGATTCGTTTCGTCCGCTTCAGGAAGAGATTATTCAGTCGGTTTGGGAACGAAAAGACACGCTTGGGCTGATGCCCACGGGCGGTGGAAAATCGCTCACTTTTCAGGTTCCTACAATGGCAATGGATGGTCTGTGTTTGGTGGTCACGCCGCTTATTGCGCTGATGAAAGATCAGGTGGATAATCTTCGTGAAAAAGGCATTAAAGCAACAGCTGTTTACTCGGGAATGTCTCGTGATGAGATTATTACCGCTCTTGAAAACTGTATTTTCGGTGATTATAAGTTTCTGTACGTTTCTCCTGAAAGGTTATCTTCCGATATTTTTCTGACAAAACTTCGGGCAATGAATATTTGCCTGCTGGTTGTGGACGAGTCGCACTGCATTTCGCAGTGGGGTTATGATTTTCGTCCGTCTTACCTGAAAATTGCGACCATTAGAGACAGTTTGCCTAAAGTTCCCGTGCTCGCGCTAACGGCCACAGCTACGAGCGAAGTAGCCGATGATATCCAGTCGAAACTGCATTTCAAAGAAAAAAATGTTTTCAGAACAGGTTTTGAGCGAGAGAATCTTTCGTACGTGGTTCGCACGGTTGAAAACAAGATTGCCGAGCTTGTTCATATTTTAAAATCGGTAAAAGGGACGGCTATTGTTTACGTGCGCAGCCGGCAGGAAACGAAAGATATTGCTGTTGCCTTACAAAAATCAAAAATATCTGCCGATTTTTTTCATGCAGGGTTATCGCACGAAGAAAAAATCTACAAACAAAATGCCTGGAAAACGGATGAATGTCGAGTGATCGTATCCACCAACGCTTTCGGAATGGGAATCGATAAACCCGATGTGCGGCTGGTTGTCCACATGGACTTGCCCAATTCGCTGGAAGAGTATTACCAGGAAGCCGGACGTGCCGGTCGTGATGGTGAGCGCTCATACGCTATTATTCTTTATACAAAAGCAGATAGTGCTAAATTGAAAAAGCGGATTTCCGATACTTTTCCCAAAAAAGATTTTATTGTAAGGGTTTATGAAGCGCTGGGAAATTTCTTTCAAATAGCCGTTGGTTCGGGAATTAATAACGTTTACGATTTCAACTTGCACGAATTTTGTCACGCTTTTAAGTTTTCTTTTCTACAAACCCACCATGCACTTAAAATTCTGGAATTAGCGGGATACATCGAATACACCGAAGAAGTGGATGCACGTTCGCGGTTAAAATTTCTGATTTTTCGCGATGAGTTATATTCGCTGAATTTATCGAAGGATAATGAAGAACTAATTCATGCTATTCTTAGAAACTACACCGGAGTTTTTTCTGATGAAGTTTATATTGATGAGGCTATGCTGGCAATACGGTTGGGAAAATCGCGAGAAGAAATATATCAAATGCTCACGCACTTAGCCAAACTTCGGTATATTTATTACGTGCCGCAGAAGAAAACACCGTTTATTATATACACAACCTCGCGAGAGGATACGCCATTTGTTTCCATACCTAAAACGGTTTACGAAGAACGCAAAAAACGGTTCGAGAAGCGAATTGTTTCGATGACCGATTATGCTGAGAGCGATCAGGTTTGTCGTAGCCGAATGCTGCTGATTTATTTTGATGAGAAAAATCCGAAGGATTGCGGCAATTGTGATGTTTGTTTGCGAAAAACCGAAACCGGATTAACCAATTATGAGTTCAATAAGATAAGCATACTGCTCGCGGAATCCTTAAGCGTAGCTTTCCCACAGCGGTTGGATGATTTGGTTAAATCAATTTCAGGTTATTCCGCTGAGAAAATAATAAAAGTAATTCGGTTTTTGGTGGACAGAGGAAAATTATCTTTGCGGGAAGATGAGATTGCACTGTAGAGACGCAATGCTTGCGTCTTGAATACAATGGAGAAACCAAACATTTTTGCATTATTTCGGAAAGACTTTTTCTTACGCACCATGCGGTTTGGAACCGCAAGGTGCATTCCCCCGATGACGGAAAAAGAGTGATACGTTATTTTTTAAACTTTGCTATGCATAATTTTAATATGTTAAAATATTCTGTTTTTATCCTGTATATAAGTGTGTAATGCAAAACACGCTAAACAACAATACCATTGACAGATACGTGTAAATATATTGTTTATTTATTGGGAGAGGGGAAAAGTTGAGTATATTTGTGAGTTGTGTGTAATGCGCCCAAAAAACTGCTTTAAAAAACGAAAACGAATGAATTTTATTGACATTAACTTTGATTATCGAAACGATTCTATTTGCGGAGACCCAGATACAGACAGCCCAAAACTTTATGAACATCATAAACAATTATGGAATAAGCAGCTACCTTGCGAAAGGATTTTGAATTTGGATATTTTGACTATCGGTGGAAAATATGGAAGAATAGTTTTAAAAAATAATCTTCACAGCAATTTATCAAGTGACAGAATGTGCCCGCATTATGACGGAAAATATAACGGAAAATTCAATGGTTGGTTAACAGATGAAGAAAGAGAAGAATTCAAACAGAAAGTTCGGACAATTGGAGGTCATATTGTATTTCCAGCACATAAAAATAATGGTTTTACTGTAAATCAAGCGAGAGGAGTAAATAGAAAAATTTCTGACAGATTTGATTTGACATTAGAATGCATTCGTAGATTTTATATTAACGAGGAAAGTCCATTGTTTGAAACCTTGAAGAAATATGAAGATTTCTTTTTG
>JAUNUM010000150.1 GCA_030538215.1 Bacteroidia bacterium | reverse complement strand
AGCCAAGGACAAAAGCAACGTATTTTGATTGCGCGTGTGGTGTATAAAAATCCACCGTTTATCTTTTTGGATGAAGCCACCAATGCATTGGATGCTAATAACGAGAGGGTTATTGTAGAAAATCTATCGGAATTTTATAAGGGGAAAACGGTTATTATAGTGGCACATCGGTTGAGTACAGTGAAGAATGCCGATCAGATTGTGGTACTGGATGCCGGACATGTTGTTGAAACAGGCACACATGAGGAATTGACTCGAAAGCGTGGTAAATATTATGAGTTGGTAAAGAATCAGCTGGAATTAGGAAATTGACTATGAAACAAGAGAAACAAATAGAACTCCGTAGCGAAAAAGTGCGTAATATTATCGGGAAAATACCATCGACTATGGTGCGTTATGGAACGGTTTTTATAGGATTGGCTTTATTTTCCATACTCGTTGTTTCGGTATTTGTTCCCTATCGGGAAACTATTCCTATAAAGATATCTGTCGAGAAAACAAATTCCCTGTTGTTTGGAAAAGCTGTTGTATCTAAAGCACAATTACCGAAAATAAGCTTAGGAAATAAAGTAATCATAAACGATCCATTGTTGGGATATGTAGAAGCAAGTGTTACTCAGATGCTGATCGACCCGTTACCTGATGATGGTTTTATGAGAGAAATTGTAGTGACCTTTATCCAACAACCGACTTTGAATAGCCTTGTGGGGAATGATATTATGGAAGGGCAAATTATATTATCGGATATGCCGATCCTGAAAAAAATCCTGCAATCGTTGGGGTTTTAAATATTGCCTAATTCCACAAGAATGAGCGGTAGTCGTAGGTTCCGCAAATAATGTTTACTTTATTTATGCGCTGTTTTATACGGTAGAAGTGGATTTGGAAAAGAAGTTGCGAGATATGGGGGTGAAGTGGTAAAATATGTACCTAAGAGGTGTATTTTAATGTCTTTAAGCTGTGAAAATGCTTGAAATAGCATTTTGGTAAGCGTTAAGATGACTCTGCTTAATCAGCTGTTGCATAGTTGGTTGATGTGTTTTCAGGCGTTAAAATTTGAGAGGGGTATTGTTTTTCCTATTTATTGTTTATTAATTTGTAGCTGTAACTTGTAAATCATTATTTAGATTTTACAACAACTAATTAATACAAAGAAGTAAACACATACAAAAAATCTCTATGTTGTTTTAATAATGTTGCCATTGAAGATCAAACAAAAGTTTACAAAGTGTTAAGCCTTTTTTGGCGAAAAATAAAGGTGTTGCCATAAATTTATATTAAAGCTAAAACAAAATAATAGATATAAACCATTAAAACAAAACGCCGCAGCCGGCGCCAAAAAACCGCAACCTGCTTCCCGAGCCGCAAGGCAAACGAGGAGGGCAGGAGCGGAAAACCTCCCTTGCAAGGAGCAAGCCCTTTTCCTAAAAAAGCATTTCTCTCTCCCCTGTGGGGAGAGCCGGAGAGGGACGGAAGGCGCTGCAAAGATAATAAAAACACGGTAATTTCATGCCAACGAGTTTGGATAACGATATTACCGGAAGCAATTGAAAGTGACAAGATGTTATGAGTAAATCGGACAGTAATTTCCAACCGGGAATTTATATCGGGAAGCTGTATGAAACAATGGACGCGGATTCGAAAAGCGAGATGAGTAGATTTAAAAAAAGCATACATAATATGAGAAAAATAAAATGTATAGATGATGAAGACATGTTAAAAAGACTTGATGAACTTACTTTATCTGAATCATCTAAAGTAAAAGGAGGTAAGTCGGCCCCTGTTACTGTTAGACCTTACCAAGAACCTCCAATAATGTATCAAGGATATTCAGTTGGTATTCCAATATAATTTAAATTCCATGATTAGGTTATTGATGTAGATAACCTAATCATTTTCAAATAAAAAGTGTAAATTTTATAAGAAATGAGTAAGAAAGTTTTATTAAACTGCATGCCTCCATCAATAGTTGGAATACCTTCTCCGGGGTTAACGGTGATAAAGACCTTTTTAGAAAATAACGGATATGTTGTTGACATTATATATTGGAATTTAATATTTAACTCGATACAAAAAGATTTTTTTAATTTTAACGAAAAAATAGATGAAGATGAATCTATAAATATTCTCCCTTTTAATTCTTATATCGCTGCTAAAAGTAATGACAATGCATTAATTGAAAAAATACTATCCAGAATCTTATACGAAAAACCTCAATTCCATATAAAAGGAAAAGTATTTTTAAGAGATAGACTATTTGAGTTCGTTTCTAAAATAGAAAAAATCTTCGACGAACAGATAAATCTCCTGAATATACAAGAATATGAATACATAGGTATTACATTTCAATTTTATCAATGGATTTCAGGTAATATTTTAGTTGAAAAGCTAAAAATAAAAAATAAAAAACTTAAAGTTATTATAGGAGGTTTCGGAACAAAGCAATCTGCATATGCTTTCTTAAAAAATTTTGAGATTTTTGATTTTGCTATATGGGGTGAAGGCGAATATCCTATACTGGAACTTCTTCATGAATTGGATTCTTTAGTTCCTAATTTTAAAAAAGTTCCTAATTTAGTTTACCGAGAAAATGAAAGATTAGAAATAAGCGAGGAACGAAATAAATATGTTAATTTAAACTCTTCATTTATTAACGATTTTTCAGACTATTTTAATCAAATACATAAATATACATTAGATGAAATTGTAAGAATTCCAGTTGAAACAGGTCGAGGTTGTCACTGGAACAAATGTCATTTTTGTTTTTTAAATACGGGATATAAATTCAGGAACAAATCTTCTCAAACAATTATTAAAGAAATCGAAACCTATATTTTGTCATACAAAATTAACAAGTTTATATTTCTTGACAATGATACAATTGGAAATGATTATAGTTCATTCAATATATTTTTAGACGATCTTATATTGCTTAGGAGCAAATATCCCAGATTTGAAATATACATGGCCGAAATAGTGACTAAAGATATAGA
>JAUNUM010000036.1 GCA_030538215.1 Bacteroidia bacterium | reverse complement strand
AATGAAAGTTGATGTATGAACTCATCAACTTTAACTATGTTTAACGCAAAAAAGCTGTTTTTATCACGTCATGCGCAATACGGTTTGAAACTACAACGCACGTAATAAAGAGCTATCTTTGTACATTGCAAAGCTCATCATTCAAAGCAATTACCGCATCTTCATAATGCTCACGCTTAATTACAAATTGCATATTGACCTGCATGAGCGATTGGGCAAAACTCTCCACGTTGATTCCTCTTTCGTATAAAGCTTTTGCAGCTCGATACAAGAATCCCGGCATGGCAATATTCGTTCCCATGGCGCAAACAATGGCAGCGGGTAACACCGTTACCTGATAAAAAACGCCTTTTAGCATTTTAATCAGTTCGCTTGTTTTTTCCTCTTCCCAAACCACCATGGTTATGGAGTTGGCGTTAGTGGATTTCAGGATATAACTCACGTTGTACTTCTGAAAATATTGCATAATACGCGCATCGTAACCCACTTCGCCCACCATCATCGGATCGTGAATTTCAATTGCCAGCACCTTTCGTGAGCCCGAAACAATTTCGGCACGAGGCGTGGGCGAAATAAAATCACGCGAGATAAGAGTGCCCGGATGTTCGGGTTCGAACGTGTTTTTGATACGGATATTGATTCCCGCCAGTTCCAATGGTTTAGCCGCTTTGGGATGAATGGCTTCCATGCCGATATCCGCCAACTGATCGGCAATAATATAATTAGTTTGCCCTACCGGAATGCTATTTTCTACGCCAACAATCTTAGGATCGGCGCTCGACAAGTGATATTCTTTATGAATAACTGCTTCATCTGCTTTTACTTCAACGGCAATTTTGCTGAAAGTAACTTCGGAGTAACCTCTGTCAAAGGCACGCATAATCCCTTCGGTTCCTTTTGTATAGCCGGTAGCAATGCACACAACATTACTGAAATCGACACCCGAAAATTCTCTATGTATACGCTGATCGATAGTTAACGGTTCATTATCATTAAATCCGCATAAATCGATAAATCGAGCATTTATACCGTTGTTGTTCAATATATTTGCAGAATTCCACCCTGAGTGAGCTTCACCAATAGATGCTAAAATTTCTCGTGCAGCCAGATGAATATCAGTCATATTTACGTATCCCGAAGCCAGCACTTTCCCCAAGCTGTAAAGCAACGTTTTAGACTGATCGATACGAAAACGGATAAAATCACGCGCCTCCTTTAAATCCAGGCCTATATCGGCAAATCCATCGTTGATAAGCAACAATCGTTGACAAAACGAATCCAGCGCGCTGCTGTAATCCTCGCCGTTCAGAAATTTATTGTAAATGCCCGGTTCACCGGTTTTTTTGTGTTCCAACAGCCAGTTGGTTACATTGTTATAAGCCGAAACTACAAATATGCGGTTATAAAATTCATTAGCTTTACGGCTACCTCTTATGATGTTTTGCAGCACATCCTGAAACTGAGACATGGACGTTCCGCCTATTTTTTCTACTGTAAGCATAGTTTGATTTACGATGTCGGATTTACGAATTCGATTTATTGGAATTGCAAATGTAGGAATTTTTTTTTGCAGATTAGAAAAAAAGATGTAAATTGCGGGAAATATTTTTAGATATGATTGATTATAAGGAAATTATCACTATAGAACCCGGCAAACGAGGAGGAAAGCCAACCATAAGGGGAATGCGGATAACTGTGGGAGATATTCTCGGATGGCTTGCTTCGGGAATGACCATATCGGATATTTTGTCTGATTTCGATGAACTAACCGACACCGATATCTATGCAGCACTGAGTTACGCTGCCGACCGAGAAAATAAAACCTATCAGATGGCAGTATGAAGTTTTTGTTCGACCAAAATATTTCGCACAAAATACTCAAATTGATTCCTGAAGCATTTGGCGAATCAACAACCGTCAAGCACGAGCAACTTATAAATGCTCCGGATATCGAAATTTGGGAATACGCTAAAAAAAACAATTTCGTTATTGTAACTCAAGATTCTGACTTTAATGATTTAAATTCCTTTTACGGATTTCCTCCAAAAATAATTTGGATTCGTATGGGAAATCTAAAAAACATGGAAATTGTAGCTATTTTAATAGACTATGTAAAAGATATTGAAACTTTTATTGACGATGAGGAATTTGGATGTTTCGAAATTTTTAAATTAAAGACGAAATAATATCTTTTCAAATTACATTCACTGTAAGGTAGCGAAGGTCCATAGTTCTGATTTAGACTTTTACATCTAACCCCTCCGCTCTCCCGATAGCTATCGGGATCGCTCGTCCCCTTTGCAAAAGGGGACAGTAACGCAGGTCATATATTTAATACTTGAAATAATTGGTCGCCCGTAGATCTCCCCTTTTGACGAAAGGGCAGTATCCGTCAACTGACGGAGGAGAGGTTAGTAAATATATATGGGATATTGAGAAGTTTATTCGGCGTTCGCTTTAACACTTAACACGCAACCCAAAACTTACAACAAGTTCCCGATACACCCGATAAATAGGCAATCCCATCACATTAAAATACGAGCCATCGATGTGTTTTACTGCCACATAACCAATCCATTCCTGTACACCGTAGGCACCTGCTTTGTCCATCGGACGGTATTTTTCCACATAATACTCAATTTCTTCGTCCGATAAATTGCCGAAAGTTACCTTTGCCGTATCGGAAAAAACAACCTGCTTTTGAGTGGAAGTAAGGCAAACTCCCGTAATTACCCGATGTGTTTGCCCCGATAAATCACGGAGCATTCGCTTGGCATCGGCATTATCAACGGGTTTTCCGTAGATTTTATTGTTTAGCAGAACCACTGTATCGGCAGTAATTAACAGTTCATCATCCTTCAAAACCGAAAGGTATGCCAATGCTTTTTTCTTGGCAAGAAATTCTGCTACCTTCTCTTTGAGCAAGTTATCAGGAAACGACTCATCAATGTCGGGAAGTGTCTTTACTTCGTAATCGATGTCGATGCCCGAAAGGAGTTCTTTTCGGCGTGGAGAGTTGGAGGCGAGGATAAGTCGATAATTATTTTTGAACATATTGTTTAAATCAATAATCATAGTTTTATGTGGTTCGATATAAGAACAAAGATTTGTCATTATCAAACAAATAAAGCATAAAGTATTTTCATATTCTCTCTATATTCTACTAAAATTGGGATAGCAAAACAAGATTTAAAATATCCATCAAAAAAACCTTATTTTCAATTAAACTTTATCAGAAAATAAATTAAGTCATATTTGAACTCACATTCATTTAACAAAATGTATAACGCATTTTGTTAAATCAGATTATTCTCTCGTATTTTTTTATTTTTCTATCATCGGGAGAATGCGCTTTGCGGTTAGAACCGCATAGCGCGTATGGGAAATTAAAATAAGATGCGTAACTTATTTTTTTAACTTTACTAAAAAAAGAATTGTCCATTCTGTAACGGTTTAATTTGCCTGAAAGATACGAAAAAAATCACTTGTTTTTGTAATTTTGTGCGTAAACTAAATTTTTATGACTCTCGATATTTGTCCCTCTCCGGCCCTTTATTCATTTTATCGGAAAGATAACGACACCGTTGTGGTAGTCGATATATTCCGTGCAACCACCACCATGTGTGCCGCTTTTAATAACGGCGCTACAGCTATTATTCCCGTTTCGGATATCAAATTGGCAAAAAAATACAAATCGGAAGGATTTTTGGTGGGCGCTGAACGAAACGCCCGAAAAATGGATTTTGCCGATTTTGGCAACTCTCCGTTTGAATATACCCGCGAGAAAGTGTTGGGACGAGAAATTGCTTTTACCACCACCAACGGAACGCAAGCCATTGAAGCGGCAAAAGGTTGTGAGCAATTATTCATCGGCGCATTTTCAAATATTGACGTTTTAGCAGATAAATGCCTGTCCGCCCGAGAGAGAATTGTGGTTTTATGCGCCGGTTGGAACAACAAAGTAAATATTGAGGACACGCTGTTTGGTGGAGCATTCGCGGAAAAACTATTGCAAAAGACGGAGGTGATTTTTGAATCGGATACTGTGCAAATGGCGATGCACTTGTGGCGTTTGGCAAAAGAAAATCCGATTGAATTTGTTAAATTATCCGATCATTATAAACGATTAGTCGATAACGGTGTTAAAAGTGATGCTCCCTTTTGCTTTATGCAAAATACAGTTTCGGTAGTACCGGTTTACGATAAGATTGCAGGGAAATTAACAGCAGAATGAAATAATTAAGTTTATTAAAACAGAAAAAAGTGAAAAAAATAGGCGAGAAAGAACTTTTAAGAGTTCTTACACTAAAAGATGCGGTTGGAGTTGGATTAGGAGCAATAATTGGTGCAGGTATTTTTGTAGTTACAGGTGTTGCAGCGGGAGTTTCGGGTCCAGCTTTTATTGTTGGTCTTGTGATAGCCGGCGTTATCGCAGCTTTCAACGGTTTAAGTTCTGCACAATTGGCGGCAATTTATCCTCATTCGGGCGGAACGTATGAATACGGATATCGATTAATTAATCCTGCTTTTGGATTTTCGGCAGGATGGATGTTTTTAATCAGTAAACTTTCGGCAGCAGGTGTTGTTGCAATTGGCTTCGGCAGTTATTTTCATCAACTAATTCCTATTGCTTCGCCAATAATGATTTCGGTTGCAGCCGTTATTTTTCTGACCGCTGCAAACTACTTTGGCATTAAAAAAGCAGGAATATTGAATCTTATAATTGTATCCGCAACGCTGCTTTCACTTGTTTATCTTATATTCAGCGGATTTACTGCTGTCAAGGCTGAAAACTTTAAACCCTTTGTGCCATTTGGTATATCGGGAATTGCCGAAGCTGCCGCGTTGCTGTTTTTCGCGTTTACAGGATATGCAAGGATCGCAACATTGGCAGAAGAAGTTCGAGAACCTAAGAAAACTATTCCCAAAGCCATAATTATTACCATAATAACTGCTATAATTCTTTATATTGCTGTATCTGTTGTTGCCATTGGTGTAATCGGCACAGAGAAAATGGCAGACAGCAAATCTCCTTTGCAACTGGTCGCTGAAGCTTTAAAAACACCTGCAATTAATACAGTTATCACTATTGGCGCTTCTACAGCTATGTTAGGCGTTTTATTGAGCCAAATTTTAGGAATAAGCCGAATGATGTTGGCCATGGGAAGACGTCATGATCTTCCACCGTTTTTTCAGACTATTCATCCCAATCACAGAGTCCCACATTTAGGAATAATAACAACGGGAATTATTATCTTGCTCCTTACGATTTTTGGCACTTTTGGGTTTATTGTGAGAGCTGCAACCTTTACCATTTTGCTTTATTATGGCATTACAAATATCTCTGCTTTGAGACAACCGAAAAATGAGCAGATATATGGCAAAATAGTACCGGCTTTAGGAGTTATAGGATGTTTGGTTATGTCGGTTTCATTACCGGTAAACGTAATGATATCAGGTATAGGAGTTCTGTTAGCAGGTTTTTTTCTGCGATTTTTGATACACAAAACTTACGACCGAAAAGAGTGAAGCTTTTATTTTCTGCTAATGTGTTAATTGTCGATTTTAATTGTCAAAATCAAATTCATCAAAATCGAATTCACCGGTAAATTGCTCCAAATCACGACGTTCTTTTTTAGTCGGACGACCGGTTCCACGCTGCCGGTCAACAAATCCGCTAATCTTATTCAATTCCAGAATTTCATATTGTTCGGGCGATGTAACGTTTTCCATAAATTGTGGAACAAACTTCGCTCCCATCCGCTTATCCGATAGTTCCAATACTTTAAACGAAAACGTAATCGGTGGCTTACGAACCTGAATGACATCACCAATTCGGATCATCCTCGATGGTTTTACCGAAACATTATCAATCATTATGCGCCCTTTTTTGCACGCATCCGATGCAATAGTACGGGTTTTAAAAATCCGCACGGCCCACAACCATTTATCGATTCGAACTTCGTTCATTTTTTTATTACGTAGAGACGCACGGCCGTGCGTCTCTACTTATTATTATACTGATTCATCGTAATATTTATTCCTGCCAGACAAAAACTACGGATTATATCCACGGCCGTTTCCAACCGCTCGGGTAAAGCTTGTTTTTCTTCATCGGAAAATTCATCCAGCACATAATCGACTTGCGCTCCTCGCGGGAATTCGTTTCCGATTCCAAATCTCAATCGGGCATATTGTTGTGTGCCCAAAATATCCTGAATATGCTTCAATCCATTATGTCCGGCATCACTGCCTTTAGATTTCAATCGCAACATACCGAAAGGCAAAGCTAAATCGTCCACAACAACGAGAAGATTTTTATCTTCAATATTCTCCTTTTGCAACCAATAACGAATTGCATTTCCACTCAAATTCATAAACGTGGAAGGTTTCAGCAGTACAAGTGATTTATTTTTCAATCGCATTTCTGCTACAAAACCATATCGCTTATCCTGAAAAATAATATTGGACGCTTTAGCTAAAGCGTCCAATACCATAAATCCTATGTTGTGGCGGGTATTTTCGTAATCAGGCCCGATATTACCCAAACCCACAATTAAATATTTCATCTCAATATATTATTCTGCTTTTGCTGAAGCAGCGGCAGCTCCTCTTGCAGCACGTGTTAACTGAACGCGGCAAACAACAGCATTTTTCGGTGTCAGCAACTCAAGTCCTTCGAAATTCAATTCGCCAACTTGTATAGATTTACCAAGTTCAAGTTTTTCAACATTGATAGTCAATACTTCGGGTAATTTTTCAACCAATGCCTTAACTTTAAGTTTACGCATATCGAGCGATAATTTACCCCCTGCTCTAACTCCGGCAGCCAAACCTTCAAGACGAACCGGCAGCTCAATAACTACAGGAATGCTTGGGAAGACATGCAGAAAGTCAATATGTAGAACATTATCTTTAACAGGATGGAATTGAACCTCTTTTAAAGTTGCCATCATGGGCTTTCCATCTAAGGTGAGATTTACTAAAAAAACCTCGGGCGTGTAAATAAGATTGCGAACATCACTGTTTTTAACAACAAAATTGATATTTTTTTCATCTTTACCACCATAAATTACACAAGGTATGAGTCCTTCGCTGCGAAAACTTCTCGCCGCTTTTTTTCCGAAGTCCTCTCTAACTTCGCCTTTTAATTCGTACGTTTTCATTTTTTTTAATTTTTGTTTGTGTTACTCAAAATAAAGTCTGTTTTGCTTCTTTATTTCCCATCACACGAGGGAGCTCCAAAAAGCGGCGCAAAGGTAGTGATTTACTTTCGATTGAACAAACTTTATTTCACTCTTTTCTTTAAATCTTCTACCGGAATACTCAACAGCCGCCCTATCGGTTTATCTCCACGATACGTAATGATGCGCATCATTACAGCATCTTTAGGGATAAGTTGCTTTTCGGTGTATTTCGGATAATAATTATCCGGTGTAGAACTATCGTAACTAGTGTAAATATCCAATCCGTTTATTTCGGGCGTAAGCTCCACAAAGTATTGCTTACCGTTGCGCGTAACCTTAATAATCGGGTCGTATATGGCGGGTGAATATTTGGTTTTTGCATAACTAAAGCGTGTGAAATGATTCTCAGTTTTGGCAACAAATTTATCCCAATCTTTTTTATCTTTTCCAGACCAAAGCGATTCGGCAATAGCAAAGCCTCGCGGCCAAGTCATGTATTCCGCTTGACGGATATTATAAACCTGTTCTGTCCACAAATTAGCTTGTCCGCCCAATACGTAACGTGCATCCGCTCCTTCAGGAATTGGATCAAACTTATAGGTTTGATTTAAACGCAAAGAAGCGTACACACGCGGTTCTGTAGCAATATCACCTTGCATAAAATCGATATAAGCGTAAGTTGTTGGACTCATAACCACATAATGTCCCGATTTAGATGCCTCAATTCCGTGTTTAATACCGCGCCAGCTCATTAATGCGGTTGTTGGTGTAATTCCACCTTCGAGGATTTCATCCCAACCCATCATTTTTTTACCTTTTGATAAAATAATTTGTTCTAAACGCTTACCGAAATAAGATTGTACGCCGGCCATATTTTTAATTTTTTCGCGTTGCATAAGTTTTTTAACGGCATCACTTTTTTCCCAGAATGTGTAGGGTGCCTCATCACCTCCGGTATGAATATATTCGAACGGAAAAAGTGCGGCAATCTCACCCATCACTTTAGCCAAAAAATCATACACCTTTTCATTGGCCGGACAAAGTGTGTTTTCGAACATTGCAGCCGGACGACCACCGGTGTTCCAGTCGAGAAAAGGCGCGCCCGTGCGCACAGCATGCGCTCCGCTTTTTGTGAAACATGCCAATTCGGGGTAAGCTGCCAAAATTGCGGAGCTGTGCCCGGGCACATCAATTTCGGGCATTACCTGAATATTGCGCTCTTTGGCGTACCGAATTATATCTTTTATTTGTTCTTGCGTATAAAATCCACCATAATTTTTCGGTGCGTTCGGATCGGGTTGTGAGAAGCTGCCAAACCATCCGATTTGCTCCTGACGCCACGCTCCCACTTCGGTAAGTTTGGGCAAACTTTTTATTTCGATGCGCCAGCCTTCATCATCGGTTAAATGCCAGTGAAACATGTTGTACTTATATTTCACCATATTATCGAGATATTGTTTCACTTCATCAACAGTGAAAAAATGGCGAGAAACATCCAACATCAATCCACGCCAGCTTACTCTGGGATAATCCGCAATTTCAACTTGTGGAACTTGCCACGAAATGTTTTTCTCTAACTTATCGCTCTCGATTTGCGGAGGAAAAAGTTGTAGCAATGTTTGAACACCGTATAGCAAACCGGCAGGTTTATTGGCGTTTATATTAATTTTATCCGATGTTACCGATAGTACATATCCTTCATCACCAATTTTTGAATCGGATTTAGAGTTGAGCGTCAATACGATATTCGCATTAGAGACATTATTTCTGATTTGAACTTTTTTTCCGGGAGCAACGGAAAGTTTTTTTATTAAAACTTCGTTGACAAATTTCATCTCATTTTCGGCAGGAACCGAAATAACCACTTCATCGGGTAACACATAGTGTCCGCCTTTTTTTATTACCGATACCGGTTCGGGAATAATGGAAATATCTCGTTCTGTTTGTTGACCAAAAGTTAATAATCCGAGAAATGCCATAGCAAAAATTAGAATAGATTTCTTCATTGTAAATATTTATTTGATTATTTAATTTTTTGCGAATTGCAAATTTAAGAAAAAGTTGGCAATTGATAAAAACTGACTTAGCAACTTTCTGTGATTATCCTTTTACCATGAAACCTCTGTTAGGTTTAATTTGCAGCATAATTTATCCCACAAACTCCCAAAAGTTCATTTTGTTTACAACGTTATAAGATGTTTCAGGATAAATTTTGTTAAACACCGACGGCGTTTTCACTTTTTTATCGCCCCATTTAAACTCGTAAGCAGCAAGGGTTCCATTATGTTCTTCAATCAAATCAATTTCCTGTCCGGAATAACTTCTCCAAAAATAATACGATGCATGCTCATTGGCATTATTTCGTTTTTTTATGCGCTCACTAATAAGAAAGCTTTCCCAAAGTGCCCCTGTATCTTGTCGCAGAGGAAGCACCCGAAAATCACTGATTATTGCATTGCGAATTCCGTTATCGGTAAAATACCACTTGTTCGGCTTCGAAATCTCCTTACGTTTGTTAGTAGAGTAAGCGGATAACTTGTAAATCACAAATGTTTTTGCCAGCAAATCCAAATATTTTTCTACCGTATTTCGACTTAATCCCAATTGTTTTCCCAACTCGTCATACGAAACTTCATTTCCTATTTGATAGGCAACAAGTCGAAGTAAATCACGCATTTTCCCTGAATTTTTAATGCCATCAATCATCAAAACATCTTTCAACAAATAGGAGTTTACAATTTCGAGAAGATATTGTTGTTTCTTATTGAATTCGGGAATAGAAAGCAATTCAGGATACATTCCATATACTAATCTTTCTTCCAATCGCTGCAAGATTTCAACCCTATTTTCGGTTTGCGATAGCTCTTTCAACGAAAAAGGAAATAATTTGTATTGATAAGAACGTCCCACCAATGGTTCTCCGGTTTGATTATGTAAGTCAAACGAGGATGATCCGGAGACTAAGACTGATAATCCCTTGATATTATCTACAATTAACTTTAAAGTTTTTCCAATATCGGGAATAGCTTGCGCTTCATCAATTGCTAATAAGCTGATACCTTGAAATAACTGATTGTAATTCGCTACAGTTCTTACAGACAGCATTTCTACCGTGCTTAAATCCTCACCATTGAGAAAAGCAACCTTATCACCAAATCGTTGAATAATACTTTCCATCAAAATAGTTTTGCCTACTCTTCGCGCACCGAAGAGCAAAACTGCTTTTTGAGGTTTTATATCAGCAAAAACAATATCCTCTAATTCTCTTTTAATCATCTTCCTTAATTATTTACAGCACAACAAAGATACTAATTCTTTCAATCCATTGAAGAATTTAATAAGAATTTCTTCATTCTATTGAAGAATTTAATAAGACTTCCTTCATTTTGTTGAAGAATTTTATAATTTCAATATACTTTCTATATCAAAAATCCTTCAATCATATATCGTAAAACCAAAATCGCAAATTATTTGTATCTTTGCGCATCAAAAAAAAGAAATCAGTTTACAACATGGATACAGTACTTAGCGGAATCCGCTCGACAGGGAATTTACATTTAGGAAATTATTTTGGTGCACTGCGCAATTTCATCCGAATGCAGGACGAGAATCGGTGCTATTTTTTCATTGCCGATATTCATTCACTCACCACACATCCCGATCCAAAAGAATTACACGAAAATGTTAAAAACGTTTTGGTGGATTATTTGGCGGCTGGAATCGATCCCGAAAAATCGGTAATTTACATCCAAAGCGATGTGCCGGAAACCATAGAACTGTATCTTTATCTAAATATGCACGCTTATATGGGAGAATTGGCAAAAACCAGTTCGTTTAAGGAAAAAGCGCGCAAACAACCCGAAAACGTGAATGCCGGACTACTCACCTACCCCACTCTTATGGCAGCCGATATTTTAATTCACAATGCCGACAAAGTTCCGGTAGGAAAAGATCAGGAGCAGCATTTGGAGATGACTCGCAAATTTGCCCGGCGTTTCAACAATTTTTACGGCGTGGAATACTTTAAAGAACCTGTTGCCTACAATTTTGGGGAAGAATTGATTAAAATTCCGGGCTTGGATGGGAGTGGAAAAATGGGGAAATCGGAAGGAAATGCCATTTATTTAAAAGATTCACCTAAGGAAATCGAGAAAAAGGTAAAACGCGCATTAACCGATTCAGGGCCAACCGAACCAAACTCCATTAAACCCGATTATATAGAGAACCTGTTTACTATTATGCGTGTAGTTTCAACTCCCGATGTACTTCAACATTACGAAACTAAATGGAACACGTGTGAAATTCGCTACGGCGATCTAAAAAAACAACTGGCAGAAGATATTATTAAAGTTACTTCCCCTATTCGCGAACGAATTTTGGAAATCGAAAAAAATGATGTTTATTTACGAAAAGTAACCAAAGAAGGAGCCGAAAAGGCACGCGAAAGCGCATTGAAAACAATTACCGATGTTAGAGAAATCGTGGGATTCAAGAAGTTTTAAAATAAAAGACACATAATTTCTTAACGGAATGACAGTGTCATTCCGTTTTTTATTAAACTTTTCACATAAAAAATTGTTCTCACTCAATAATCACAAATTATAAAGAAAGCAACCGTTTTATGCTAACATTTAAATCCATAGAGTTAGAAGACAAAGACATTATTAATTCGTATCTCTGCAAACAAAATTACAGAGCATCCGATCTTTGCTTCACCAATTTATACAGCTGGGGAAAGAAGTTCGATACACAATTTGCCACCACTGATGAGTGGCTTTTTATCCGATTTAAAGACAACAACAATCGGAATTCTTACCTGAAACCTATCGGCGGTAACAATATTAAAGAAGCCATAGAAATTATTATAGACGATCACAAGCAGTTTGATACAGTTTTTCAAATCAGGGGATTGACACAAAAAATGATTGACGAAATTGAAGCAGTTATGCCCAATATTTTCGATTACAAACTCAACCGAAGTGTCTCAGATTATATTTACACAACCGAAAAACTTATTCATCTTAAAGGAAAAAAACTGCAAAGCAAACGAAACCATATCAATCGGTTTAAGCGTGAAAACGAATGGAAATACCATACGCTGACCGGAAATCCGGTATTGGTAAAAGAATGTAAGGAAATGCTTGACAAATGGATGCAGGTTAACAAAGAAGATAAAGACCCATCGCTGGTTTATGACGATTTTGCCACCACGCTAATGCTCGAGAACTTTGAATATTTAGGTTTAAAGGGTGGATTGATTTGTGTGGATAATGAAATTGCAGCATTTTCCATTGGCGAACCGCTTACAAAAGACACGTTTATTGTTCACGTAGAAAAAGCTTTCACTACAATTCACGGAGCATATAATATTATCAATCAGCAGCTTACTGAGAACGAAGCTAGAAATTTCACCTACATAAATCGGGAAGAAGATATGGGAATTGAAAATTTGCGCAATGCCAAACTTTCGTATTATCCGGATATATTGCTGGAAAAATATAACGCACGATTAAAAAGCTAACTGTCATGATCCAATACGCCAACGACACAACCAAACAGCAGGTTTACGATATGTGGAAAACCGTATTCGGTGATGCCGATGCGTATATGGAGATTTATTTTCGGGAGAAATACCGCAACGAAAACACACTTATTTATTTCGAAAACAAAAGAGCAGTAGCATCGTTGCAGATGCTGCCTTACACTTTTACATTTTGCGGAACCGAAATTCCCGTGTTGTATCATTCCGGCGTAAGCACATTGCCCGAAGCGCGCAAAAAAGGCTATATGCACCAATTGCTGATAGCCAGCTTTGAACATGCTCAAAAAAACAGATTTCCGCTCATGCTGCTTGTTCCGCAAGAATCGTGGTTGTTGAAATTTTACGATAAATACGGTTTTTCGCAAGCTTTTGATATCGGAACGGAAGAGTTGCCATCGCTGAAAACACTTATTGAAGGGTTTTCCGGAGATTTACACGCCGCATGGCGAAAATTCAACACCTGGTTTCGCCAAAAAGATATGACGGTACAAAAGTCGTTTGATGATTTTCGTGCTATCGTAGAAGAAGCCACACTTTTTGATTTTCCACCGAAAAAGAATTTAATTGGAATGGCACGTGTGATTGATGCGGAAAAACTGCTTGCACTTTTTGCTGATAGATACGAACAAAAATCGTTTTCCGTTTCGGTAACCGATGAATTGCTTTCACATAACAACCATACTTTTTCCATTTCCGAAGGAAAAATCACAAAAAACGATTCACTTCTCCAACCTGCATTTAACTTAAATATTCGTGAATTAGCGCAAGCGCTTTTGGGTTATCATACATCGGAAAAAGGTAAGCCGTTACATACCATTTTCCCTGAAAAAACTCCGCAAATGAATTTTATGATGGAATAAAAAAAAGGTCACCTCGATCGAGATGACCTCTTTTGTCTTTGGTTTATCTTGTTATCAGCGCTAAGGTAAAAAAGATTGTTTTAGGTTATCGATACAAAGATAGGGCACTTTTCGCAAACCCGCAAAATAAATTTATATGTTTTATAACACATTTTAGATTTCAACTTTTTATCCTCGTATAACCCATTTTGTTCAACTTTCTTAGCTCATTGAATTTCAATAAAAAAAGAGAGTAACGTTTTTACGATCACCCTCTTTTTAGTTTTTTCTTCAGAAAATTTTACCTTCTCAAACCTAATTCTTTAACGATTGCACGGTATCTTTCGATATCCTTTTCAACTAGGTAATCAAGTAAACGACGACGTTTACCAACTAAAATTTTCAATGAACGTTCCGTGTTATAATCTTTTTTGTTTGACTTCAAGTGTTCAGTCAAATGCGAAATACGGTATGAAAACAATGCTATCTGCGCTTCAGGTGAGCCAGTATCAGTGTTAGACTTTCCGTGCTTTGCAAAGATTTCTTTCTTTTTTTCAGAATCTAAATACATAAAACTTGTTTGTAAAAAATTATTTATAAGTTTTTTCGGGTTGCAAAGATACACCTATTTTTTTAGTTTACAAACAGTTTTGCAACTATTTATCTGTTCTGCGTATTAATTTCCCGCTCAAACGTTTTATAGCAGCATTAATTTTCTGATCGGGCTCAATCACATTATATTCACCCCAAAATTCGGGATCTTGAAAATACTCTACTTTTTCTGCAATTACATCGGTGGAGCGAATACGCTCATTTCTCGGAAATTTATTAACACTTTCCTGATACCGATCGGTAATAGCCATTTCGGAACCAATAGTATAATTGGTAGCAAAAAGTCCAAAAAACCGATTAGTCCACCTAACCTTGAATTTTACTTCAATACTGCTGTAATTGAAGAACCATTTTCCGTTATTCTCAATATAATCTGCTACATAACAAGCCTCTTCTATATCAACTTTCATTTTTGCCGGTTTTCTGCGAATAAAAATATTGGCGGCATCTTTTCTACCTTCCACATTCATATTAAACTCCATTCGGGCAATTGCCAGCGATGCAGCATCAAGATAAACTTTTCCTCTGAACACAATTTCTTTTACGCCGTCTTGTGGCAGGAAATTAATCTCGTAATGCGGCTTATTATTGATATTTATCATCCTTTCGATATTGAAGATATAATCATCTCCTTGTTCTCCGAAAACAATTTCAGGATTTTTTGCCACATCAAGCATAAGCGCCGTGCTTATTCCACCTTGAAATTTCATTAAAACGGTATCACGCGGTGAAATATCGGTTGCTTTCCGACCGATATATATTTTCGCCTGATCGTTTTCGTATGACCGATACGAAGATTTATACACATCCAACACAGCTTCAACCAGTGAGATATAATTAGCATTTTTCTTTATCGACTCCCTATAAAACGCTACCATCGTGTTGGGATGGATAGAATAATTTTGCGAAATACGACTCAACGCTTCACGCATCAACTCGCGACCATCTCCCGAAACAACTTCAATTGCTCCTAATTGAATAGAAGACGGGATTAACATAATGTGGTTGTTGGGCTTATCAATAAACGTAATAACCGGAATTTCCATATTCTCATATCCCAAGTATCGGATAATGAGTTTGGAATTTCTTGCTGATGCAGGAACCCGAAGCATGAAATATCCTTCTTGGTTGGTTACGCTCGACACATTCAAATTTCCGACCGTTACACTCGCATTAGGGAGCGGATTACGGGTATCACTCGCCAGTACTCTACCACGCAAAGTATAAGGCTGTGCTTGCAAAACATCGTTTTCATTGCCCAAAAGCGGCAAAACGCAGAACAGCAACGATAATAGATTAATAATTATATACTTTTTCATTGATTGGGAAAGTTTTAAAATGTTTATTCATCTAATTCCATACGCTACACAAAGTAAGCATTTTTATTAAAACAATCAAACTAAATCACAGACTTTTAACTATTATTCCATAGTAAGTTTTTCTCAACAATTCTATTTAAATTAAAAGATGGAACAAATTGTAAACTTTAATGCCTAAATTTGTGCTGAAAAGAATAATTTTAGAAGAGAGAATGGCTTATAAATATGATTTTCTTATCATCGGATCGGGTATCGCGGGGATGAGTTACGCCCTAAAAGTTGCTAAACACGGCAAAGTAGCAATCATCGCTAAAACAACGCTTGAAGATGCAAATACATATTACGCACAAGGCGGAATTGCATCGGTAACAAATCCCTGGGATAATTTTGAAAAACACATTTCTGATACGCTCGATGCTGGAGCCGGATTGTGCGACATTGAAGTGGTGGAACGCGTGGTGAAAGAAGCTCCCGCACAAATCGACGAACTGATTAACTGGGGTGTGGATTTTGACAAAGATGATAAAGGAAATTTCGATTTACATAAGGAAGGTGGACACTCAGAATTTCGAATTTTACACCACAAAGACAGCACCGGTGCCGAAATTCAAACCAGTCTGATAGAAACCATCCGAAACCATCCCAATATTGATGTTTACGATAACCATTTCACGATAGAAATCCTTACCCAACACCATTTAGGACAAGTGGTAACGCGCCATACCCCGGGAATCGAGTGTTACGGTGCCTATATTTTGGATTTACAAACTAACGAAGTGCTCACATTTCTCTCGCGTGTAACCATGATGGCAACGGGTGGAATCGGCTGCATATACCACACAACTACCAATCCCCTTGTCGCCACAGGCGATGGAATTGCCATGGTAGCACGCGCAAAAGGCGAGATAAAAGGAATGGAGTTTGTGCAATTTCACCCCACAGCATTGTATCATCCGGGCGTACGGCCATCGTTTCTTATTACCGAAGCTATGCGCGGATACGGCGGCATCTTGAAAACGAAAGACGGCAAGGAATTCATGCAGAAATACGACGAACGACTTTCACTCGCGCCACGCGATATAGTTGCTCGCGCCATTGACACGGAAATGAAAAACCGGGGCGACGACCATGTTTACGTCGATGTAACGCACAAAAACGCCGAAAAAACCAAAAAACATTTTCCAACTATTTATGAGAAATGCCTCACCTACGGCATCGATATTACCAAAGATATGATTTCCGTTGCGCCGGCAGCCCATTATTTATGCGGCGGAATTTTAGTGAATATCAACGGTGAAACCAGTATTAATAGGCTTTATGCCAACGGCGAGTGTGCTTGCACAGGCTTGCATGGTGCCAATCGGTTGGCATCGAACTCGCTTATTGAAGCGGTGGTTTTTGCCGATTCGGCAGCTAAACACTCTATTCCTACTTTTAAAAGCTATTTGTTTCAGGAAGATATTCCCGATTGGAATGCCGAAGGCACCACTTCTACCGAAGAGATGGTGCTTGTTACGCAAAGTTACAAGGAAGTGGGGCAAATTATGTCGTCGTACGTAGGAATTGTTCGTTCAGATATCCGCTTACAGCGTGCGATGGACAGGCTGAATATTCTTTTTCGTGAAACCGAAAATTTGTTCCAACGATCGGTGGTTTCTCGCGAAATCTGTGAGCTGCGAAACATTATAAAAGTGGGTTATATGGTTATAAAACAGGCTATGGCACGAAAAGAAAGCCGCGGATTGCATTATACCATCGATTATCCGCACAAAGATCCAAATTCTGTTTTGTAGAGACATGGCATGCCGCGTCTCTACCCCGTTATAAATTACAATGAAAAAATTCATCAACATAAACGGCGAATTGCTTGATCTTTCCACACCAGTTGTGATGGGAATCCTAAACGTTACGCCAGACTCATTCTATTCCGGAAGCCGAAAACAATCGGAAAAAGAAATTATTAAAAGAGCCGAACAAATATTGAACGAAGGTGCCCATATCATTGACATTGGTGGGCAATCCACCACGCCCACCTCAACCCTGCTACCGCCAAAAGAAGAGTTAGAACGGCTAAAGCCCGCGTTACAACTTATTCGAAAAGAGTTTCCCGATGTCATTCTCTCTATCGACACTTTTTACTCGGAAGTGGCTAAACAAACGGTGGAAGAATACGGTGTGAATATTATCAACGATATTTCGGGCGGGCAAATTGATGAAAACATGTTTGAAACTGTTGCAAAACTTAATGTTCCGTACATTTTGATGCACATGCGCGGAACGCCGCAAACCATGCAGCAATTTACCGATTACGATAATTTTATTCAGGATATACTCTATTATTTCTCCGAAAAGATAGCCAAGCTGAATCTACTGGGAGTAAATGACATCATTATCGATCCGGGATTTGGGTTCAGCAAAACAACCGATCAGAACTACCAATTGATGGCTTATTTAAAATATTTTGATATCTTTGATGTGCCGATGTTAGTTGGAATCTCCAGAAAATCGATGATTTACAAACTGCTGGGATGCACAGCACAAGAAAGTTTGAACGGAACATCGGTTTTGAATACGTTTGCACTGCTATCGGGAGCACATATTTTACGCGTTCACGACGTGAAAGAAGCCATGGAGTGCATGAAAATTGTAGAAAAAATAAAATAATCCGAACACGAACAGTAATTTATTATGTTAGAACACTTTGGAATAAAAGATATTATTGATATTTTACTGGTAGCCGCACTTTTTTACTATTTATTTAAAATGGTGAAAATTTCGGGGATGCGCCCACTTTTTATTGGAATTATCATTTTTTTGATCATTTGGATACTTGTTTCACAGGTATTTAATATGGTTTTGCTGGGTTCCATTCTCGATCAGTTTGTAAATATCGGTTTAATTTTATTAGTTATTCTTTTTCAGGATGAAATACGAAGATTTCTCATGTCTCTCGGCTCAAAAAAGGGATGGAAGTTCATAGCAAAACTATTTGTACCAGCCGATAAACAACAAAAAGACACCACGCATATTACATCTATTGTGTTGGCTTGCATGAATATGTCGAAAGCAAAAATTGGCGCACTAATTGTAATACAAGGCGATCTGCAACTTAGCTTATACGAACAAACAGGCGAGATAATCAACGCCGATGTTTCATCGCGATTAATTGAAAATATATTCTTCAAAAACAGCCCATTGCACGATGGCGCAATGATAGTTGTGGGCAAAAGAATTAAAGCCGCAGGCTGCATCCTTCCTATATCTCAAAATCCAAATATTCCTAAACATATGGGACTACGACATCGTGCCGGTCTGGGAATCACGCAGGAAACCGATGCTAAAGTAATTATTGTTTCGGAAGAAACCGGAAAAATTACGTTTATTGAGGAGGGCCGATTGAAAATTAACGTAAATCCCGAAGAGTTGCAGCAGTTGATTTTGGCAGATTAGAATAGATTTTTCCATCTGACCGATTAGCGATCTGACGGATATGAAATTTATGCATCAGACGAACTTGAAGCCGCCAGATGCGATTGTGAAGTAAATAAATATGTTTCTAAGACAATTATCCATTATAAATTACAAAAACCTTGCACAGGTTGAGCTCGAATTATCACCCAAAATAAATTGTTTTGTGGGAAACAACGGTATGGGTAAAACCAATTTACTGGATGCAGTTTATTACCTGTCGTTCTGCCGGAGTTACACCAACCCTATCGATACCCAGATTATAAAACACGATGCCGATGTTTGTATGCTTCAGGGAAAATACGAGTTTGAAAATCAAGGAGAAGAAGAGATTTATTGCGGATTACGCCGCCGACAAAAAAAACAATTTAAAAGGAACAAAAAAGAATACGATAAGCTTTCCGACCATATTGGGTTTATTCCGTTGGTGATGATTTCACCTGCTGATATTGAGATAATTCAGGGTGGTAGCGAAGAACGACGCAAGTTCATGGATATTGCCATTTCGCAGTTCGACAAAGAGTATATACAAGCTCTGATTCGATACAACAATGCCCTGCAACAACGCAACGCGATATTGAAAATGGACGACAATGAAATAGACTTCACCTTGTTGGAACTTTGGGAAGAGCAAATGGTGAGGGATGGAGAACTTGTTTTTGAAAAACGAGATGTCTTTGTGAAAAAGTTTATACCCATTTTCGATGAGTTTTATAAAAAAATAAGCCTTTCCAACGAAAACGTTACTTTCGATTACATTTCACAACTTCGTGATAACAATTTCGCGGAAATATTGCGGCAAAACCGCCGTCGTGACATTGCCATCGGACACACTACAACAGGTATTCATCGCGATGAACTTGAAATGCTGCTCGATGGATTCCCCATTAAAAAAGTAGGATCGCAAGGTCAAAATAAAACCTATTTCGTATCCATGAAACTGGCACAGTTTCACTATTTGCTAAAAACCGGAAAGCGAACGCCTATCCTGCTTTTGGATGATATTTTCGACAGACTGGATACCAATCGGGTGGAAGAAATTGTAAAGTTGGTTTCAAGTGATGAGTTTGGCCAGATTTTTATTTCCGACACCAACCGTGAATCGTTCGATAAAATATTGGAACGAATAAATAACAGTTTTCACATCTATTCGGTAAAAGATGGGGAAATAAACAGAATAGATATTCAGTTGTAATTCAGTTGATATTCTTCGTGATAGGGAATTGTTCAACACTGCAACAAATTACGCGAACAAAGTGAGTAAATAACAATTAAATAAAGCGCAAATAACGGCGAAGCCATAATTGATGTTAAAAAGAAATGCACAACATTTAGGCGATGTCCTCTCTGAGTTTTTCAACGAAAATCCCGGGTTGAAAACATCGGTAGCCGAACACCGTGCCGTGTCGGCATGGCGCGAGCTATTGGGCGAAGGCGTTTCGCACTATACCAAGAACGTTTATTTTAAACGAAACGTCCTACACGTTCAACTCACCTCATCGGTGTTGCGAGCCGAACTGATTATGAATAAACAAAATCTGATTGATAAATTAAACGAACACGCCGAAATGGAAGTGGTGCGAGATATTGTTTTTCGTTAGAGAAATGCCGAAACACCTAAGAAAAAACCGCTTGGATAAGGTGATCTTGAATGCCTTATCAGATCATAGTTCAGTGTAATATGCGACCCACCTAGTCGTAATCCACCACCTACAATAAACGATGGTACCAACCCGCTCTCTTTCCGATCATCTATTCCTGCTGAATCATATTTTAAAGTTGACCAAATATAACTCAATTCCGGTTGTACAAAAAACACTAAAAACCGAATCGGGTAATAATAACCGAATGTATTAACTCCCAAAAGACTACTTTTTACTTCGTAATCGTAAGTTCGTAATTTCGTGTAATAATATTTCACACCTATACCACCCATAAAATTGTTCGAAAACAAATAACCCACTTGTGGTCCTAATCCCAGAACAGTGTAATTGCGACTCAACGATAATCCTATATTGGCTCCGTAACGAAGCTTACTTTTATCGAACACGAAACCCGATACGGATGACCTATCCAAAAGTATAGGCTCCTGACGAACACGCCTGCCTTGCTGTGTCTGAGCAGTTTCTTGTTGACGTTGTGTGCGATGAATATTTCGTTCATCGTTGGGAGAAACACGGATAGTGTCATAAGTGATCACCTGAGCTGATGCGAGTAGCGGAAACGCAATCAATAAAAGAAGGTATATTTTTCTCATAGAATTTAGTTTTGATCTTTTCTGAACAAGAGAATGTGCTTATTACAACAAGATTTGGACAGAATGGTTTAAAGAAATCTAACAGATTGCGTTGTAGAGCTTTTATTCAATTTTATTTACTCTCATTCCAATAATAACTATCGGGATAAATTCTAGAACCAAAAATGGCTGTGCCTACTCTCACAATAGTGGAACCTTCTTCGATGGCGGCTTCCAAATCCCCACTCATTCCCATTGATAATTCGGTCATTTTTATATTCGGAATATTCTGTTGGATAACTTCTTGCTGTAAGCTTTTTAAGAGTTTGAAACATTTCCTCACCTTTTCGGTTTCGGCGCTAAACAAACCAATAGTCATCAATCCTTTTACGTGAATATTTTTGAATTGGGAAATTTGTTTTATGAATTCGATGGTATCTTCGGGATTAATTCCAAACTTGCTTTCTTCGGCAGAAGTGTTAACCTGAACAAGAACATCTATTTCTTTTTTTTCAAAAGTCAATCGTTGTTGCAACTTTTCTGCTAAATCCAGTCGATCAAGTGATTGGATACAAGTTACATTGTATTTTAAAATATCCTTGATTTTGTTGGTCTGCAGGTGTCCTATAAAGTGCTTTTGATGTGGAAAGGCTGCCAATTCATTGAACTTCGATTTAATTTCCTGCACTTTATTCTCACCAATCAGTGTTTGTCCGGCATCGAAAGCCAGTTTTATCCGCTCGGCTGTAACGGTTTTTGTTGCCAGTAGCAACTTTACCTCTTTCGGATCTCGATTGCAACTTTCGCAAGCCTTTTCAATCCGTTGGAGTATTACAGCAATATTGTTTTGTATGTCGTTTTTGTCGTTCATTCTAGGTTTTGTATGACTTCTATGCAAAAACAAATATACAAAACTTATTTTTATGGAGAATATCCAATATTATTTGTTGCCGTATATTTCTCTCGCCAACTTATACATATCGTTTCCCCGACAATCAATTGCTACAACGACCGGAAGTTCTTTTACCTCCAATTTCCGAACGGCTTCGGTTCCCAATTCATCAAAAGCGATAATTTCGGCACTTTTCACGCATTTTGCCATCAATGCAGCAGCTCCACCAATAGCAGCGAAATATACGCCGGTGTGAGTTTTCATTGCATCGATAACTTCGGCGCTGCGCGTTCCTTTGCCAATCATTACCTTTAAACCGTTAGCAATAAGAGTTGGAGAATAAGCGTCCATTCGTCCACCTGTAGTTGGGCCAACGGATCCGATGGGCTTTCCCGGTTTTGCCGGTGCAGGTCCGGCGTAATAAACGGCTTGTCCGCTAAAATCGAACGGCATAGCTTCGCCGCGTTCCAGCATTTCCGCCAATCTTTTATGCGCCGCATCACGTGCCGTATAGACCGTTCCCGAAATATAAACCATATCGCCCGCTTTTAATGTGCGGATGGTTTCATCGGTGAAAGGTGCTTGTAGAATTCTTTTTTCTGTCATATCTGATAAATTCATAACCCCTCCGCTTCGCTCGTCCCCTTTCTTAAAGGGGACAGTTGCGCAGGTTTTTTATTTCGTCCATTCTCATATTCGCCCAATCGCCTTGTCACAATTCCCCTTCCGCGTGTCTCGTAGCGTGGCAACCAATATTTACCGATACCGGAAGTCCGGCAATATGTGTGGCATAGGTCAAGATATTCACGCCAAGTGCGGTGGTGATTCCTCCAAAACCGGCAGGACCAATTCCTAATTTGTTTATTTCTGTAAGTAATTCCGCTTCTAAATCAGCAAGTGCAGGATTAAGATTTTGTGTGTCTAACGGTCGAAGCAAGGCTTTTTTACTCAAATAAGCCGCTTTCTCCATTGTTCCTCCAATACCTACGCCCACGATAATGGGCGGACAAGGATTTCCACCGGCAGCAGAAATTGTTTCCAGCACAAATCGTTTTACGCCTTCTACACCTTCACTGGGAGTGAGCATTTTGAGCGCGCTTTTATTCTCACTTCCAAAACCTTTCGGCGAAACGGTAATGTGAAAAACATCCTCCGGAACGATTTCGTAATGAATAACGGCAGGTGTATTGTCTTTGGTATTCTCACGATGAATAGGATCTTTGACCACCGATTTACGTAAATATCCTTTTTCGTAGCCTTGTCGAACACCTTGATTGATGGCGTCTTCAATAAATCCGCCAACAATCTGAACATTTTGTCCCATTCGTACAAAAACTACGGTCATCCCCGTATCCTGACACATCGGGCTGCGCTCTTCGCGGGCAATTCGTGCATTTTCGATAAGAGTGCTTAAAATTTCTTTACCAAGCGGTGATGTTTCAGCTTGCAGAGAACTTTTGAATTTGTTGTTTATATCGTCGGTAATTACGCAACAAGCTTCAATGCAAAGCCGTTCTACCAATGCGGTTATATCAGATGCTTTTATTTGCTTCATCTAAACATTTTCGAGTTAAGAAATAACGGGTATTTCGGTTTTCTAAATCTTCGGTATGATTGTCCACAACACCGATCAGGCAATAGGCATTTGTGGCAGGGTCGTAAACAAAATGCTTGACAAGTGAAAAGTTTTCAATTTCAGAAGTGTTTTTCACATGGAAGCGCGATCCATCACAACTTACTATTTTATCGCCCAACATAATATGGTCTTCATCGTAATAGGAGATGGGTAAATTCTGTGCTATTCGCTCGTCAATAAGTTTGGACAGTTTCTCTAAATCAATATCGGGTTTCTTATAAAATTTAATAACAAAGCCGTTTCTAATATCGGAAAAGAAATATTCATTCTCCTTTATATCAAAAGCTTCATGAAGTACATCAGTAGTAACTTCTTCAGCAGAATGCGACATTTTACGATATCGAAGCGACTCATGAACAATCCGATAAACGCTCTCGGGTTGTGGTCCAAAAAGACTGGGACGCACAACAATTATTTCCTCGCCAATACCCACAATAATATCGGCATTTCTACCCAATACAGGGTAAAGTAAGTTGAAATGCTCAATGACCACACGCCTGTTTCGCTCTAACAAGGAGTTTACATAATCCACAATTTCATACATTTGCGTGAACGCCATTTGAAAGCGAATATCAAGATGAAACGTAGTAGCGTCTTCCACCTCCATTAGCGAGTTGCGCACTTGCAGCATTTTTCGTGGATTCACTATATCGTCGTCGTTAGACAGTTGTAATCCGGGAAACATTCCTTTTATCAACGATGATTTTCCGGCGCCTGCATCGCCCACAATTCCGATAAGCCGGTCGCTGTAATTCAAATGCCGATGCGATATTTGCTCGCCGAGAAACATCAGTCGCTCTTTTCCGCGCGGTGCGAAATATTGCGACGAAACCATGTATTCTTGAATGAAGTTACGCATACAATAAAGTGCTTTTAGCTATTGGCAGTTGGCTTTTAGCTGTTTTGTGAATATTTTTAAATGGTTATCCGCTAAGTTTCCTAATTCATCTTAACCCCTCCACTCGTCCCTCGCTCGTCCCCTTTGAAAAAAGGGGACAGTTACGCAGGGTGTATATTTTACCTGCTTGAGATAATTTGTAGCTCGCAATTCTTCCCTTTTGATGAAAGGGGAGTATCCGTCAGCTGACGGAGGAGGGGTTAGAAAAAATGTATTTAGAACGCATTGCGGATAAGCATAATGTTTTATTATCTTGCCAAAGGCTAATGGCTAATAGCCAAAAGCTTTTTATAACTCAAACTCCAAACCCATTAACGGAGCGTGTTGTTGTGCTCCATACACGTCGGTTTCGCCCAATGCTCCTGAAGAGATAGGACGTACGATGGTAGTTTTTATTGCTTTTGCCGGATCGAAGTGTACTACACCGATAATATCCGATTCCGGAATGTTGTACAATGCTGCAAACATTTTATTGTTGAATATTTTCGCTGCTTTCACACGTTCATAAATCTCGAAGTCCTTGAAAATAACGTCGAATGTCAATTCGTACGGACCGGAGTTTTTGCTTCGGATTACGGAAGCTATGTCGGTTAATTTGTATTTCATATCATTATTATTGTAATTCGGTTGAAATTCAATGGTAATTCAGTAGTAATTCGTCGTGGCGTTGAACAATTCAATGATACAATTGAATATCTATTGAATTACGCGAAGCGAATTACTACTGAATTACCTTTTTAATCAAAATTCAATATATTCAATAGGGAAAAGAGTTTTCGGGTCATCTACTCTCATCAAATGATAAATGTTGAACTCAAAAACTTCACCCATTTTAGCATCCGACGGCGAGAATGGAAACGCCAGATTTCCCGCCGTAGCAATGCGTCCTTCGTATCCGAAATGCAGCATCGTACTACGAGCAAATCCACAAATAGTATCGGCTTGTTCCTGCGTTGGCGCAACGGCTTCGATGATAATCAGCAGTTCGTCGCCGGCACTTTGCGGAGCATCGGGAAACATTCCCATCACGCCGTTTCGTCCGTAAATTTTAAAATCAAGGAAAAAATCGGTAATTCCGTACGTTTCAAAATTGTTTTGCACCCGTTCTTTTACACTTTGAGTAATGTCGTCGATTTTAGAAATCATAATCGGGTCTTTCACTCCCGCACAGGAAATGGTTCTGTAACCCACGCGCTTAACGCCTTCTAATTTCACGAAATACTCTTCGGTCGGCACAAAACGACTTCCACTAACACGTACTTTATTATCATCAATTTGCTCAAACTTAGATTCGTGCAAATTGATGGCGCCGCCGGGACCCGGCAAAATATACGGATTGGTTTTTTCGTATAATGTATGCGCCGCAACCGACAACGTAGTGCATTTACGCAGGGGCGAAAGCGGTTCGAGAACAAAATTATCTTCGTGCAGGTAGCCAAACATACAATCGCTGCCGCTTCCGGGCAAAGCCGCAATAGCAGCACATTCCAGAATTTTCCCTAAGTGTATGGCAAGTCCTTTATTAAAACCGTTTTTAATGGCAAGCGCCGAAAAAACCGACGGGTCGTAAGAGCGTCCGGCAAGAATGACGTTGGCTCCGTTTTCCAATGCTTCGATAAACGGTTCTTCGCCCATTTGTGCGACGATGTGAACCGCTTCATCCACATCTTTTTCGCTGATTTCTTTGGCGGGGAAAAGTGGTGAGATATTGCCTTTTCGCACATTTTCCTTCACAAACTCTTTGTCAAATTCCGATTGAATAACAGCAAGTTTAAACGAAAGTTGTTTCTCGCGAGCAATTTCTTTTACGATATCTACCGTCAGGTCTACGTGAGGACGTGCACCCGAACCACCGGCCGTTCCTACAATAACCGGAATTCCGGCTTCAAGAGCGGCGGGTATCATAATTTCGAGATCGCGTTTCACCGAATTTCGGTCGGTAAACGATTTTCCTGCACCTAAATAATACGGACCCGGGTCGGTTGAGCCGGCATCCACCGCTATAACGTGCGGTTTGCGTTTCATCCCTTCTTCAAACGACGCCATCGGAAATCCGTATCCGAGAATGGCGGTGGGAGAGAGTATTCGTAATTCTTTCATTTTTATTGCTTTTAGCTATTAGCTATTAGCCTTTGGCTGTTAGCTGTTTTGGTGAATTATTCTACTTAACTGAAATATTTCGGCA
>JAUNUM010000035.1 GCA_030538215.1 Bacteroidia bacterium | reverse complement strand
GAAGTTTTTTTGTTTTACACCTAATATAATATAAAAAGTATACACAGAAAAACAACTCTTGAAAGCTTTTACATAATATTCAATAAGCTGATTATGGCAATTTAATGTTAAAATTTAGTTTTATTAATCAAATTTTAGAAATATGACTTATATTTGTCGTCAATAATGAAAAACTAATAGTTTTTTGATTTATTGTGTTATAATCGGAAAGATGCTGTGTCTAATGTTTTTTTAACTAAGTATTATGAAAAGAAGAATTAATGTTTTATTTTGTCTATTCTTATTGAGTATAGGAATTGTATTCGCCCAAACCCGAGTAACAGGTAGTGTGGTGGATGAGAATGGAGAGTCTGTTATTGGTGCCTCTATCCAAATTAAAGGAACGGGACAAGGAACCGTAACGGATGCTGAAGGACGTTTCGTCTTAAATGTCCCTACCGAATCAAGTACTTTGGTAGTTTCTTATGTGGGAATGAGAACGCAAGAAGTATTAGCTACTCCCAGTATGCATATCGTATTACAGACAGATACCGAACTTTTGGATGAACTTGTAGTAGTAGGATATGGCACACAACGGAAATCTGATTTAACCGGTGCTATTTCCACTATTAGCAGTGATGCTATTTCACGACAAATGGGAAGTAATCCGGCACAGTCTTTGCAAGGTTTGGTGCCGGGTGTAAATGTGATGGCAAACTCCGGCGCACCCGGTGGATCGGTGGCTGTGCGCGTTCGAGGTATTGCAACGGTTTTAGGCGGTGCCGAACCATTGTTTGTTGTTGATGGAATGCCTGTAAATGACATTACTTTTTTGGGAAACAACGACATTGAATCGGTTAACGTACTGAAAGATGCTTCGGCAACAGCCATTTATGGTGCACGTGGAGGCAACGGTGTAATTTTGATTACTACAAAACAAGGCAAAAGAGGTAAAGATATTATTTCGTTAAATGCTACTTACGGTGTACAGCAAATTAATAGCGATTTAAATTTGCTTAGTGGACAGGAGTGGCTTAATATTCAAAACGAAATTAATAAAACAAGAACTAAGCCATTTAACTTTACTAATGTAGATAGTAGTATCTCTACTAATTGGTTGAAAGAGATAACTCGCTCGGCACCAATACAAAATTATGATTTGAGTTTTTCTGGAGGAGAAGAAAACTTTAAATATAATTTAAGCCTTGGCTATCTAAATCAACAAGGTACGGTGAAAAAGACAGATTATGAGAGATTTAGTACTAAGGTAAATTTAGATCGAAATGTGAATAAAATTATTACTGTAGGCTTAAATACAACATTAGCTGTTTCAACCCGAAATAATATCCTCGAAGGCAGTAATACTGTTGGTATTATTAACTCTGCAATTAAATTGGAGCCGGTTGTGCCTGTTAAAAATCCCGATGGCAGTTGGGCTTCTTCTAAATTTATTGATTATCCTAACCCGGTTGCGGCTATTGAGTTTACAAACGATAAAGATAAAGTACTGAACGTTGTAGGCAATATATATGGAATTGTGAATTTTATGGAAGGGTTTAATTATAAACTATTAGTGGGAGCAGATGTTCGCAGAACTGACTCTTATGTTTTTAACCCGGTTTATAACGTAAGTAATGCGCAACAAAACAATATATCGAAAGTAACACGTGAAAACTATAATCGTCAGAATTTATTGATTGAAAACACATTGAACTTTAATCGTATTTTTAATAAAATTCATAGTGTAAGTGCAATGCTGGGATATACTACAGAGAAAAGAGTGTATGAAAATATAAATGCTTCTAAGCAAGGAACTCCCAATAATAAGCCTGATATGCAATATCTTGATGCTGCACAAATAGGCACTTCTGCAACAGCGTTAGGTGGGAGAATTGAATCGGCTCTTATTTCCTATATTGCACGTGCAAATTATACTTTTGATGATCGCTATCTGCTAACAGCATCTATGCGTGTGGATGGTTCTTCGCGATTTGGTCCCGGAAATCGTTATGGCTATTTTCCATCTTTTGCAGCAGCATATAAATTATCAAACGAAGCCTTTTTCAAAGCATGGAATCAAAATGTAATCAATACTGCAAAGCTGCGTATTGGTTGGGGACGCGTTGGAAATCAGAATATTGACGATTATGCCTTCCAAAACCTCCTCAGTTCCAATGCGCAATATGCCTATCTTTTTGGACAACCGGAAATGCTTTATCAAGGATTGGTTGCTGTTGCTATGGGGAATAGAGATATTAAATGGGAAACAACAGAATCAACCAATATAGGAGTTGATGTAGAGTTATTAAATAGACGACTTAACTTATCGGTTGATTACTTTGATAAGCGAACTAAGGATATGCTATTCCGCGAACCCATTCCTCTATATCTTGGTTTCGAGACCGGTCCAATGAGTAATGTGGGTACTGCAAAAAACACAGGATTTGAATTCCAAGCGCAATGGCGCGATCGTATAGGAGATTTGAGCTACAATATTGGAGCAAACCTTTCCACTATTCACAACGAAATGTTGAGTATCGGCTCCGGTAATCCATTGGCTAGCACAAGTCTCCGTAATGGTTCTGCAACAATGACTAAGGTGGGATATCCGATAGGTGCTTTCTGGGGATATAAAATTGCAGGAATTGTAAATGACAATACTCAGCTTGCCGAAGTTAAAAAACAGCAACCTAAAGCACAATTGGGTGATTTTATTTATCAGGATATTGCCGGAAAAAAAGATGCTGACAACAACGATATCCCCGACGGAAAAATTACTGATGCTGATAAAACAATGATTGGTAAACCGCTTCCCGACTTTCATTACGGTTTTAATTTCGGATTGGAATATAAAGGAGTTGATTTTCATGCCGTTTTTGAAGGCTCGCAAGGAAATGATATTTTCAACGCCATGCGTTATTTTACATACGATTTAGCCGATGTAACTAATAAGTCGAAAGATGTGCTTAATTATTGGCGCCCCGATAATAAAAACACCAATATACCACGTTTAGATGGACAAGGGACTAACGATAATTTGCGTATTTCGGATATGTATATAGAAGACGGTTCTTATTTGCGCCTGAAAACCGTGCAATTGGGCTACACATTCCCTACAGAACTAACACAACGCTTCTATATACAAAAAATGCGTGTATTTATTTCCGGACAAAACCTACTGACCTTTACTAAATACTCGGGAGCAGATCCTGAAGTTGGACAGATAAGTAGTACAAATTATTTGAGTAGAGGTGTGGACATCGGAACGTATCCTCAGGCACGTACTTATTCTGTGGGTATTAATGTTACATTTTAAAAAATCATAACAATGAAAACAATTAAAATATTTTCTATACTGCTGTTTATTATGCTTCTATCAGCATGTAGTAATGACTTCCTCGATAAGAAAAAGCAAGGTTCCCTAACTACCGATAACTTTTTCCTATCTGAAAATGATGCTTATCAGTCACTTGTTGCCGCATATTCCGATTTGAAAGACTATCGTTATACTTGGACAATTTGGGCATTTGGCGACGTGCTTTCGGATGATGCTACTTATAGTGGAAGTGACAATGACGTTGCTTCTTATGTTGCCATGGAATCCTATAACTATCCTACAGACAATGGGCGTATTTTAAATCGTTGGCAAATTCTGTATCGTGGCATAAATAAAGCCAATCAAACAATCGATGGAATTTCTAAAATGGATGAATCATTGATTAAAACAGCAGCAAAAAATCGATTGCTTGGAGAGGCTTTGTTTCTTCGTGCTTATTATTATCATGAGTTAGTGCGTGCTTTTGGTGATGTGATTCTACTTACAACCACTCCTACTATTGCTGATAAAAATAAACAGCGTTCTCCCGTAGCAGAGGTCTATGCCCAAATTGAAACAGATTTGAAAACAGCTGTTGGATATTTACCACCTGTTTATCAGATAAATAAAGCAACCGAAGCCGGTAGAATTACACGAGGTGCAGCAAATGCTATGTTGGCAAGAGTATATCTTTACGAAAAGAAATATGCTGAATGTAAAGCCGCTTGTATGGAAGTGTTTAAAGATGGATATAGCTTAGAAGATGATTATGCTTACGTTTTTACCTTGGCAGGAGAGCACTGCAAGGAATCTATTTTTGAAATAGATCTTTATAATTCGGCTTCTCAATCGGGTGCAACATTAAATAATGGTAACTTTCATGTATTAATGATGCTGCCTTTTGGTGCAACATATGGATATGGCATTAATCAGCCTCGTCAAAGCCTTGCCGATGCTTTTGATGCAGCGGGAGATGTGGTTAGAAAAGAAGCAACGTTACTTACCGCAGCCGATATTAAGGAATGGGAGTCGCCGGAAGATTATGCCAAGTTGGAAAGAAATAGAACCGGCTATTATAATCAAAAATACTATTTAAAACCGGCAGAGCGCTCAACGGAAATTCGAAATAATCCGGTAAATGTACGTCTTATTCGTTTGTCGGAAGTTTACTTAACCTATGCCGAAGCTTGTGTAAAAGGTAGTCCTGCAGATAATGCAGCAGCCCAAGAATATTTAAACAAAGTAAGATTGCGTGCAAAACTTCCTGCTAATACAACTGATATAGGTGATGCTCTGTTTGAAGCTATTTTAAAAGAGCGACGTTTAGAATTGGCAATGGAAGGGCATCGCTTCTTCGATATGGCACGTACCGGAAAAGCAGCTGAAGCATTTAAAACAAAAGGAAATTTTCGCGAAGGAATTAGTAACTTGTTTCCTATTCCACAAGCTGAAATTGATTTAAGTAATGGAACTTTAAAGCAAAACCCCTTATAATTAAATCTATTTCTAAAAATACAGAAAAGAGAGATTTAAATGCTATTTTAGAGGTTAGCGCCTCTAAAATAGCATTAATTTTATTCATTAATGCGAGTTCGATGTAAGACGATATTTAAAAAAGCAAAAGCTTATTTTTACTCTTAATATTCTTAGATAAATTTATAATCATTAAGAGGTTAAGTATAGCCACAATAAAACTTTATTACTCTTTATGGTTTCAGAAGAATATTGAAAAATAAATCGGAGCAATTTATTTAAAAATAGTGCAATTTATCAATTATACGCTGCCAAAAAGTCTTATGTCGAATTTATGTTTATTAGTAAAACTTGAAAATAAAGCATTAAAGTTGAGCAATATCCGAATTTCAAGACAGCACATAGTTTATTCGTAGTTATTTCAGTTATTTTCCCTTTAATCGTCCATTCAAAATTCCATCTATTCAAAAAATAATGAATAAACTTGTTGTTTCATTGTATTTTTTCCTACATTTGAGTGTAATTGTCAATTTAAATTTATTTATATTAATAAATTGTTAAAGAATGAATAATATACCCGCCGAAGATTTTTTCAGTAAAATAGGAACAGTTCAACCGCTGAGTCAAAGAATAGAGCGAAGAATAGAGGAGTTGATAAGGGAAAAGAAAATATTACCCGGACAAAAACTACCTTCCGAATTTGAGTTGTGTCAGTTTTTCTCTGTCAGCAGAACAGCTTTGCGTGAAGCGTTGAAACGATTGAACGCGAGAGGGTTGGTCGAAATAAAAAAAGGGAGTGGCATTTATGTAACTCAAATTAAAATTGAAAATATAATAGATTCGCTGAATTTATTTTACGATTTAAAGTTCGACTCCAACCTTATTCAGCAAATTATTGAAGTTCGCAGAATATTTGAACCCGAAATCGCCAAACTGGCATCGGTAAACAGAACCGAGAGCGATATAAATATATTGCAACAAAACATGGATGACTTGATAAAGTGCGACCCCGACAACACGCAACTTGAAGTAGATATCATAAATCGCTTTCACATGAATGTGGCAAAAGCTACTAATAACCCGATAATTACCATTAGTATGGAACCGGTTTATTCGCTTGTGCCGCGGTTGCGAAACTTGATTTTCGCCAATATCGACGGGGAGAAAAAATACACCGTTTTGTTACAGGAGAAAATTCTCGAAGCAATAAAAAATTCATCGCCCGACGACGCGTATCATCACTCGGTAGATTTACTTAAAAGGAATATGGAGATATACGATAAATACTTTAAGGGGAAAATATTAAGTTAATTTGCGTGATTTGTCAAATTACCAGAATGTTTCTTCCGAAAAGAAAGTTGTATGACAAGTTTGACGGGTAAAAAATAACAAGAAAACACGAGAAATAAACATCAAAAAGACTATCTTTTAACATCTGATTGTTAAGAGTATGGTTAAATATTTGATTTTTTTATAAAAAACTGTTGGAAGTTGCAAAAAAATAATAACTTTGTGATGTCATACAACATACAAATTCAATATTATGGGAAAATAATAACTCAAAATTCAGTGAAATGTGTGTTATGTGGTAACTGTAAGTAGATAATCTAAATCAAAAAAAACATTCTGAGAGGAAATTAAACCATTAAAAAATGAGTATGAGAAAAAAAGTTAATCTTTTGTTGTTCCTATTCTTAGTGAGTATAGGAATTACACTCGCACAAACCCGCGTAAGGGGGCATGTTGCGGATGAAAATGGTGAGCCGGTAATTGGCGCCTCCATTCAAGTGAAAGGAACAGGGCAGGGAACGGTAACTGATGTGGATGGAAACTTCTCGTTATCAGCTCAGGCTAAGGGAACATTAGTGGTGTCGTATGTGGGAATGAAAACACAGGAGGTGGCGGTAAGCGCCAATCCCAGAATTATTTTGCAATCAGATATCGAATTGTTGGATGAGGTGGTAATTACCGGGGAGTTCGGAATGAAACGTATTGCACGTTCGGTTGGGTCATCAGTGCAAAATGTAAAGGCATCAGATATTATTGACTCAGGCAGAGACAACTTTATTTCGGCTTTGCAGGGTCGGGTCTCGGGGTTGAACGTAACTTCGAGTGGTGGAACTCCCGGTGCATCAAATACTGTAACATTAAGAAGTTTAACTTCGATATCCGGAAATAATCAACCGCTTTATGTGGTGGATGGAATTCCGATGAATAACTCCTCATTTAATGTTGCATCGGGTTTTGCCGTGGCCGATGTTTATGCTTCACGAAATCTTGACTTTTCTTCGCGTGGTGACGACTTCAATCCCGAAGACATTGAGTCGCTAACAATATTAAAAGGTGCGGCAGCTGCTGCGCTTTATGGTTCTAATGCCGCCAATGGCGCTATTATTATTACAACAAAAAAAGGTACATCCGGACGTGGTAAAGTTTCTTACAGTAACTCTTTTCGCTGGGATAACGCTTACGGATATCCCGAGCCTCAAACCAAATATGCCAATGGCGCGTATGGTGCAACAAATTATTATAATCTGTCGCGTTATGGAGGACTTTATCCTGATGGTACAAATTTTTATGACAATGTGGGCGCTATTTTACAAACTGGCCTCACAACCCGGCATAATGTATCTGTTGAAACCGGTACCGAAAAACTTACGCTTCGCGCCGGAGCTTCTTTTACCAATCAAACCGGAATAGTAAAAACAACAGACTATAGCCGCAAAAACTTATCATTATCGGGTAAAGCACAAATTACTGATTGGCTGAAATTTGAGGCTTCTATGCAATATGCCGGAACCACAAACAATAAAGCTAAAAAAGGAACGGCAGGCCCTCTGTTTTTTGCAATGCAGTGGCCGCTTATTGATGATATGTCTAACTATATGGATGCCGATGGCATGCATATGCGTTATCCGGAAAGATACATTGATGGCGACTTACTGAATCCACTGTTTATGTTGTATAAAAATAAATATTACGATGAGTCGGATCGTATAATAGCCAATGCGGTAGCTATTATTAATCCAACCAAAAATACATTTGTTCGTGCACAAATTGGTTGGGACGTGGGTGCGCAAACTTTTGAAACATCAGAGCATCCTTATTGGAGAACGTATAATTATACGGCTTTGCCCGGAAAAGGCGGTACGTATAATATGTCGAAGTCAAACTTTTCCGATCCCACATTAAATTTTCTTGCCGGTTGGAACGATGAGTTTATGGATAAAAAGCTAACTCTTTCGGCTCAAGTGGAGTATCACCAATTAGAGAATGGAGTAACTCAACTCTCAACGTATGGTGCAAATTATAAAGTGGTGGAGTTGCAATCTATCAATAATACTGAACCATCAACCGTTATTTCCAAGAAAAGGACAACCATGCGTCGAGTACAAGCTTTTTCGGGGCAGGCCGAAATTGGATATAATAACATGGCGTTTTTAACATTGCGTGCCCGAAACGACTGGTCGTCAACCTTGCCGAAAGAAAATAACCGCTATTTTTATCCGGCGGCAGAGTTTGCTTTTGTTGCTACCGAGCTACCCTTTTTAAAGGATAATAAGGTCGTGAACTATTTGAAAATTCGTGGTGCATTGGCGCGGGTTGGAAAAGATGCAGGCCCGCTTGAAATTAATCCTGAATTAGTTGCAGAAGATAGTTTTGGACCAGCTTATCACTATGGATATACAGGTCCTAATCCTAACCTTAAGCCGGAGATGACAACTTCGCGTGAGATAGGATTTGAAGGACGCTTCTTTAATGACCGTGTTGTGGCGGACTTTACTTATTTCAAAACCCGCTCAGATAATCAAATCATCAAAGATTTCCGTATGAGCTATGCCGGAGGATTTATTTTGAATACGCAAAACATGGGAAGTTTTGAAACTTGGGGTTGGGAAAGCCATATTGATGGAGATATTATTAATATGAGAAATGGCTTGCGTTGGAACCTCGGGTTTAACCTTTCGCATGCTGACTCAAAAGTTATCAGCCTTCCTGTAGAAATGTTTTATGATGCATATACTTGGAACTCAGGGAATATTCGCAACGGTGTAATCTTAAATCACCCTTTAACTTCGGTTGTTGGAAATGATTTTCAACGAAACGACAAAGGAGAGGTACTTATTAATCCGGCTACCGGCATTCCTTTGGTAGCCGCATCGGGAACGTTAAGTTATCTTGGGAATCGCGAGCCTAAATTTAGATTTGGTATTTCTACCTTCCTTACCTACAAAGGATTCCGTTTATCAGGAATTTTCTCCGGGAAACTTAACACCATGGTTGTAAACGGAACCAAGCGTTATATGATGCAAAACGGGCTAAGCTGGGAGTCAGTGGCGGCAAGAGAGCAAGGTCCCGTTGTGTTTAAAGGTGTATTAAGAGATGGACTTGAAAATACAGATAATCCTACTGTAAACACTATCGCGGTTACCTATGGCAACTATTCTTCCGGTATTTATTCCGGCGCAGACCCTAATTGGATTGAGAAAAATGTAAATTATATGCGTTTACAAGAACTACGTCTTTCTTATACTATTCCACCTCACGCGTTAAAGAAGTTTACAAATGGGTTTATTAGCTATGCAACTCTCTCAATAAGTGGAAACGACCTTGTAACCTGGACAAACTACTCAGGTATAGATGCTGTTGGTAATACTGTTTCGGCCGCAGCCGGAGGTGTTGGCGGCGAAGGATACGATACATGGGCTATACCAAGCCCAAGGGGTATTACCTGTGGAGTTAGTTTAACATTTTAATAAACAATTAAAAACAATAGAATATGAAAAAAATAGCAATTGTTTTATTAAGTACGTTCCTGCTTTTCAATATAAGTTGTGAAGATTATCTGGACGTAAATAAAAATATAGATGCTCCGGATTATGTGGACGACTATTTATATTTGAAAAGTATTTTAACAACATATCATGATATTTATTGGGATTTAAGAGCCGTTGCACCGATAACGCAAATGTGGTCAACTACTTCTTTTACTACTTTTGCCAACCATTATTATGCTGTGAATAGTGATAATGGCGGACAGATTTGGCGTACAGTGTATTGGAATCAAGGCATGAACTTGGAAAATATGATAAATCAGGCCATTAAAGAGGAACATTATACATTGGCCGGGATTGGATATGCAATAAAAGCTTATAGTTGGGATATGCTGACGAAGTTGCATGGAGACCTTCCAATGAAACAAGCTTTCACAACCGGTCGTTCGAGCTACGATTATGATTATCAGAACGAGATTTATCCGCAAGTGCGTGAATGGGCTTTAACAGCTATTGAATATTTGGAAAAACCCGATAAAACAACTTATGGAAGCAGGCTTACCGATAATGATATTGTTTATGGCGGTGATGCTGCAAAATGGAAAAAGTTTGCTTACGCCGTGTTAGTTCGAAATTTGACCTCGCTGTCTAACAAAAAGAATTTTACGGCGGAATATGCCGATAAATTAATTGAGTATGCCGAAAAGTCATTCCAATCCACAGATGATGATGCCGTTGTTAGTGTCATGGGTGGCTCTTTAGGTGTTCCGCAAGGTTGGTATAATAATTTTTGGGGAACAACAAGAAATAATATGAGTACAAGTTATTTCCAAAGTGACTATGCTGTTCAGATAATGACCGGCACCGTTCCTAAATACGCCCAAGACGGGAAGCGTGATAAAGTTGATTTAACAGGTGTTACACACGAAGACTCACTTCGTTATGCTTATTATCCGTATCATTTGGACGAAAATCAAATCATAACAGATACCACACTTTTTGACCCTCGTGCAGCGGTAAAATTAAGTACAATAAATGACCCGTTTTACAATAGTATTAATAAGGTTGACAGTATCAAAAACTATAAGTTTTATGGAGGAAGGACGGCAACATCACGTGCAAATCCGATTGATGGAACCAATACCCCTCAAGTTTTTGGAAGAATAGAAGCTGTTAGAAATTCGGGACAAGCAGAGCCAAATGATGGTAAAGGACGTTGGTTATATCATGATGAAGCGCCGTATATATTAACCACATACGCAGAAATACGTTTTTGCTTGGCTGAAGCTTACTGGAAACAAGGGAACAGGGCTGCTGCTTATAACGCGTTTAAAGAAGGTGTGAGAGCCGATATGGATTTCACTAAAAAACATCTTAAGCCGGGAACTGCAGGAAAACAATTAGGTGGAGATAAAATAACCGCAACCGCTTTTCAACAATTAGCAGACAATTATCTTGCCAGTAAATTTGTGGATGCATTGGGAGATGGAAATCTCTCCTTGTCTCATATTATGATGCAAAAATGGATAGCTCTTTATCCATGGGGTGCAATGGAGGCTTGGGTAGATTTAAGAAAATATCATTATGATATAGCTTATACCGGAGACTACCCGAAAAAAGGAGACGGTTGGGACAATGCACGTTATATTACCCATAAAGCGGAATCTGATAATCAGCGTGTTTATAAAGGTTTTTACTTGGGTGCGGCAAAAGATATTGAATCCCGAAATGCTCCTTTTAATGTTGAAAATGATGGGGCGCCTTGTTATCGCTTGCGTCCGCGCTATAATTCAGAATATGTGTGGAATCTTAACAAATTAGGAGAGTTAAAACCTATTCCTGGGAATGCGCCTAATTACCACACTTCCATTCCATGGTTTGCGTATCCGGGTGATTATCCTGTTAATCCGTAAAGTTTTAATGATTATAAAATAGTATTAAAATGAAGACAATTAAAAATATAAGCTTATTGTTATTGACAATTATCGTTTTAGCATCATGTGAGAAAAACGTAATTGAATATAATTCGGAATCTACCGATATTGCAGAATTTCAGATTCATTATTTTGAACCTGTAGCCCCTGCCAAGAACATTTTTTATATGTATCAGGTAAAAATTAATGATAAATTAGTTACTAATTCAACAACACCTTTAAACTCTTACAACGCGCTTCCCAGTGGAGCTGTAGGACTTTTCTTTACTGCGCCCGTGGGTGAAGTGAATATAAAGTTGTATCAGAGTACTGATACGAATTTGGTGTATGATAAAAATGTTACTCTTCAATCGGGAAAGCAAAACGTTGTGGTTCACGACCTTCAAAAGCCTCCTATTGTTTTTGATACGCAATTTCCTTTTATTAGTGAGCGCAAATCGTATTATACAGATACAATTGGTTATGTGAAATTTTATAATCTTTTGTACGAAGCTAAAGAGAAACCTACTTCTTTAACTTTGCAATATCAGTATCAGTATATTTTACATCCGGTATATACAGAGGAGGATAGAGATAATGGATTAATTCCCGAAGGGAAAAAAGTTGGCGATACAACCGGTGATACAAAACGAAGTGATTGGTTTAATTTAGGAAAGCCTGTGGCTTTTGGCGAAACAACCGGTTGGCAAGAGGTTCCAGTTAAAAAATCGAGTTATTTGGCGCAAGGATCGGCTAATATTTATTATCGGATATTGGTAACGTCCGGCGGAGAAGTCGGAGTAACAATGGATGCAGAGGGGAGGTTGCGAGCAAGAACTACCGGAACCAATAATCCAATGAATACCTATAGCGATTATTGGAGTTTGACAATTGGGCGAAGATCACACCATTTTCTTTCTGGCACTCGTAACGAAGCGCCCGGATCTGCTGTAAGAACTTTTTGGGCAAAATAAATTTTCATAAATATTTTTTAATAGAGTAACCTTGCAAGGTTACTCTATTGTTTTTCGAAACATGGATAGAGCTATTCTTATTATTTTATTTTTGTTTTGGCTGTTTTCCTCTTGTAATTTATTAAGCAAAGTTGAGTCTCATAGTTTACCTGCTCCATCAGATTCAAGCCTGACAGGAAGTGATTTTTATCAAAAAATAAAATTTCTTGATGCCGAAACAAGAGAACTTTTTATAGAGAATGAAATTGTAAAAGGTAACTTTCCGGATTTTATGCGAAAATTTGTGCCGATTAATACGACTATCACTACATCTAATGGGAAAACTATTTCAGCCTGTTATTTTGTAATGCCTGATTATTTGATGATTGGGACCAATAATGATTTCTTCAGAATTCCTATGCAGCCTAAAACGGCACAAAAAATAGCAGATTCTTTTGGCTGTTTTCTTAGCACAAGTAAAATTTGCGACGATATTTATAAAGCAGCAATCGTAAAGCTGGAACCTTTACCTCTTACACAAAACAGAGACTCAATTTCAACTTTTTATTTGCATAATCAGATGATCGAACGTCAGAGAAAGGGTAGAAAAGGTTTAATAGCAGGAATAAAAAAAGATGTTATATTGAGTTCAACTATAAGCAATGACAAACGACCAAATAGAGTCGCTATTTACGGGTGGCATAAATTAGACGGCAAGCCAATTCAACCGGTTTATACAGGGCACGTAGATTGGTATGTGGATTATAGCCATGGAGTTAGATTAATAGATAGAACTATTTACGTTGAAGGGAAACCAATGGATTATATTGATGTGTTAAAAGACCCGGACTTACGATATATAATTTCTAATGAAGGTAATGATCTCGATTTTTATGTTTATCCTTACGAAAAATAAAAAGAATTTAATTATGAGAAAAACATTTTTAGTAGTCTCTTTTGTTAATGTAGTTTTGTTCGTATCTGCTCAATCCTGGCTCCGCGTTAACCAAATCGGTTATTTAGAAAACGATGTGAAAGCAGCCGTTTGGATCAGCAAAGAAAATAAACCGATTACTAAATTCGAAATCGTTGATACCGACTCAAAAAAAGTGGTTTACACTGGAGTCAATATAAAGCAAACCGGAAAACAATGGGCGTTTGAATCGTCGGCACGACTATATTTCTCCGAATTTAACACTCCCGGCAGTTACTTTATTCAAGTAGGAGAAATAAAATCCGTTCCGTTCAAAATCGGTAACGATGCGTATGCCGATGCATCGGAAATTCCGTTGAAATATATGCGTCAGCAGCGGTGCGGGTACAACCCGTTTTTGAAAGATTCGTGCCATGTGCACGATGCCATTTCCGTAGGCGACCCCGACGGAAAACGCGACGGACAATATTTTAACACCACCGGTGGTTGGCACGATGCGTCAGATTACTTACAATATGTTGCCACGTCGGCTAACGCCGTTTATCAAATGTTATTTGCCTACACGCAACATCCCGAATCGTTCGGCGATAAGTACGATGCAAATGGGCATGAAGGCGCCAACGGTATTCCCGATATTTTGGACGAAGCCAAATGGGGATTGGATTGGCTGGTGAAAATGAATCCCGATTCCAGTACGTACTTCAATCAGTTGGCAGATGATCGTGACCATATCGGTTTCACGTTACCAAACGAACAAAAAGTGGATTACGGTTGGGGCGCCGGTAAACAACGTCCGGTTTATTTTGTAAGCCCCAAACCGCAAGGATTGCAAAAATATAAAAATCGGAGTACAAGAATGGCATCTACGCTTGGCAAATATACCTCATCTTTTTCATTGGGCGCCAAAGTTTTATCGGAATATTATCCCGAATTTTCCGAAATGTTGGCGCAAAAAGCTAAAGACGCTTATCGAAAAGGAGCGGCAAATCCCGGAGTTTCGCAAACCGCGCCCGGTGGCGCACCGTACTTCTACGAAGAAGACAACTGGGCAGACGATATGCAACTGGCGGCTGCCGAAATGTACTCCACTTTCGGACAAAAAGAATACCTCACGCAAGCCATCAATTATGGTCGGCTGGAGCCTGTAACGCCGTGGATGGGAGCCGATTCGGCGCGACATTATCAATGGTATCCGTTCGTGAATCTGGGGAATTACCATTTGGCAGTTCAGAATAACGATTTGCGTGTGCAAAAGGAGTTTATCCGAAATATGAAAACCGGTTTACAGCGCGTGAAAGATAGGGCAGGGGATAACGCCTTTATGAATGGGATCCCGTTTATTTGGTGTTCCAATAACCTTACGGTGGGCTTCATCACACAATGTCGATTGTATCACGAAGTTACGGGTGATGATTCATATCTCGAAATCGAAACTGCCATGCGCGACTGGCTCTTCGGTTGCAATCCGTGGGGAACATCCATGATTGTGGGTTATCCCGCTCATGGCGATACGCCTGTCGATCCGCATTCGGCGTTCACGCACCTGCATCAAATGCCCATCACGGGCGGAATTGTGGACGGTCCCATTTACAATTCTATTTTCAGCAGCCTTATCGGAATTTATCTGGCAAACGAAGATGAATATGCGCCGTTTCAATCGGATTACGTAGTGTATCACGATGATTATGCCGATTATTCCACCAACGAACCCACGATGGACGGAACGGCTTCCATGACCTATTATTTCGGTTATCTGACTGCTCAAGCCAAGAAACCCGAAAAAGTACTAGGTGGAATCGTACGGGGAAATCCCACTGAAAAGAAAATCGCTCTTGTATTTACCGGACACGAATTTGCCGATGGTGGCAGCACGATTCTGAAAACGCTGAAAAAACAAAACGTGAAGGGTAGTTTTTTTCTCACAGGTAATTTTTATCGGAAATTCTCCACCTTAAGCCGAAACCTACAAAAGCAAGGTCATTATCTGGCACCGCACTCCGATAAGCATTTGCTGTACGCCGATTGGGACGATCGCGATAAAACACTGGTTTCGAAAGATGAGTTCGAAAAAGATTTGAACGATAATTACATTGCGATGGAAAAAGCAGGTGTGAAAATCAGCGAGCCGCGTTACTATATGCCGCCTTTCGAATGGTACAACCAGAAAATCAGCGACTGGGCAAAACCGATGAACGTTCAAATCGTGAACTTCACACCTGGAACCACCTCCAACGCCGATTATACCACGCCCGATATGAAAAATTATCGTTCATCAGCAGATATCTATAACTCTATTTTGAAATACGAAAGCGAGAATAATCTGAACGGTTTTCTGCTTTTATCCCACATCGGCACCGACCCCAAACGTACCGATAAGTTTTACGATCGGTTGGATAATTTAATCAAAGAATTAAAAAAACGAGGATACGAGTTTGTGAGAGTGGATGAATTGTTGAAGTAGCAATGTTTTCTGTCGATTTTTTCTTATTTTTGTAGAGGTTAAATTAATAACAGTTCTCCTCAGGCGGCTGCTGAACACTCTTTCCTTAAATTTAAGAGAGAGTTGAGTTTTTGAAGAAACATCAATATTTGTTCTTCCCAACTGTCCCCTTTAGCAAAGGGGGCGAGCGAAGCGGAGAGGTTCTGAAAATCAAATTAATAGACAAGCAAAACGGCATCAAATGAAAAAAAATATCCTATTTTCCCTACTCATCTTTTTCGCATCACAAGCGTTTTCTCAATCGTCGATACAGCGTTTGATTAACAATCCCGCTTTAAAACATGCCTCCGTGGGAGTGATGGTAGTAGATATGAATACGGGAAGAACCGTAGTTTCGTACGACGAACAAAAATCTCTCACTCCAGCATCGATAACAAAAGTTATTACCTCGGCAACAGCATTGGAGTTATTAGGTGAAAGTTATCGATACGCTACGCGTGTGGCATTGGATGAAAATGATCCAATGAGGATTTTGGTGCTCGGTTCTGGCGATCCTACGCTGGGTAGCGACGCGTTTGGTGACAACACAGTTGCGTTTTTCATCAACGCTACCGATGCACTGAAAAAAGAATTATCACCCGATAAAGAATATAGTATTTACGTTGTAGATAACCTGTTCGGTTACGACGGAATTTCGCCCGAATGGACGTGGATTGATATCGGAAATTATTACGCGGCGGGAAGTTACGGAATAAGTATTTTTGATAATTCCTACAAATTATTTTTTAATACTTCTGACCGAAATGTCCCACCTAAAATTCTTCGAACAGAACCTGAAATAAAAAAAATGCAGTTTAGTAATTTGCTAACAATCAATACGTCGGGAGGCGATAACGGTTATATCTACGGTGTGCCGTTTTCGTACGACAGGGTAATTAAAGGAAATATTCCTGCCGGAAGAGCCGAGTTTAGTATCAAAGGCGATATTCCCGATCCGGGATTGTTTCTGGGCGAAACTCTAAGCGATTATCTTATCCGTTCGGGAATAAAAATTGGTAAAGTTGAAACCGCACGCGTGGATTATATCGCCAAAAATCCAGTTTCGTATAAAGTGGGAAAAATAGTTCATACGCAAACTTCACGTTCCTTAAAAGATATTTTGCAAGAGGTGAATGTGAAGAGTAATAATCATTACGCTGAGCATCTGTTAAGAATTATCGGAAGAACACAAAATACCGATATTTACAGCGATCCGCTTCAAGCCGGAATTGATTATGTTAAGAATTTCTGGGAACAACAGGGCGTTTCTACAACTTCGCTTACGCTGTATGATGGTTCGGGACTTGCACCGAAAAATGCTTTTAGCCCTGCATTCTTGAACGAAATTTTATTTTTTATGCACGGTAAAAGTAAAAACTCGAAAGTGTTTTTCGACTCATTGCCCAAAGCCGGAAAGGATGGTACATTGCGAAATTTTATGCGTGGTACGAAATACGAAGGTAAAATATCGGCAAAAAGTGGAAGCATTGGTGGTGTGCAATGCTATTCGGGGTATCTTATCGATGGCAATAAACAATATGCTTTCACAATAATGGTCAATAAATTCAACGGCACTCGCTCACAAGTGAGGAGTGCCATTGAGAGGTTTTTATTGTCGTTGTAGAACGTGGTGTCTATAATATTTCCACCAATTCCACTTCAAAAACTAATGTGGTGTAACCTTTGATGTTATTTTTACCAGTTGCTCCATAAGCCAGTTGCCAAGGAATCCATATTTCCCATTTATCACCTACCTCCATATTTTGAAGAGCGGTGGCGAAACCATCAATGGGTGGGAATTGAGGATCATTTATTGTAATTCTACTTGGAATATTATTTCTATCTGCGGTTGAATCAAAAATAATTTTGTTGGTAATTTTATTTCCGTCACTGTTTGTGTAGGTGTCGTCTTTTGTCCAATCGTTTTTATACCAACCGGTGTACAGCACTTTTACGGTTTTTTCGAAAGTGGGTATAATTCCGGTTTTTCCATCCGTTATTTTTTTGTACATCACGAATCCGTTTTTCGATTGGGATTCCAATTTTGTATAGCTTGCATCGCCTGTTATTTTTTTAAACTGGGCTTCGTTACTATCTTTCCATCGGGTATCGAACGTTTCGGTTTTTTGGCACGATACCAGCAACACGACAGCGCAAACACTAATCAATAAGTATAATTTTGTTTTCATCTGTTTATTGTATTTTTATTCTTTAATTAAATGTCCTGAAACATGATTGTTTGTTATATGGCGAATTATGTAATAATTATCATTTAAATCGGTAAGATACACTTCAACCTCGGCACGATATACTACTTGCATGATTTTGCAGCAATCCTTTTTTCTAAACGGGCAATTACCCGTGCTTCTAATTCTTCACCTGTAATGCAGTTAGACAAATCGTTTATTTCGTCGTCAGATAATGTCGAAATGTATTCTGCCGAAAGGTTGTTTAAAACAGATTGCCTTGTGTGGTATGCCATAGCCGGCTCACTTAGTAGTGGCAGTTTGGCTGCATTGTTTTGAAAGGTTGCTTTCTTTTTCATCTGTTTATGTTTTTATTGTTGTCTTTTATCAACATGGAACAAGCTTACAATAAAGCTTTAACTTATGTGGTATTTATAGCTTTTTTAGTAAATGTTTTATATCGGTGTTTAGCGAAATTTCTTTTTCAATTTCGCTGATAGTAACCCGCTTTTGTTCCATTGTATCGCGGTCGCGAACTGTCACGGTGTTGTCCTGCAGCGTTTGGTGGTCGATAGTAACGCAATAAGGCGTGCCGATGGCATCCTGACGGCGATAGCGTTTGCCGATGCTGTCTTTCTCATCATACTGGCAGGCAAAGATGAATTTCAAATTATTCCATATTTCGGTTGCCTTTTCTCCCAGTCCGTCTTTTTTTACCAAAGGCAAAATTGCCAGTTTCACGGGTGCCAGAGCTGCCGGAATTTTCAACACCACGCGCGTTTCTCCGCCTTCCAGCTCTTCTTCGCAATACGAGCCGGCAAGCACCGAGAGGAACATTCTATCTAATCCAATGGAGGTTTCTACCACATAAGGCACGTAAGACTTATTTAGCTCCGGGTCGAAGTATTGCAGTTTCTTGCCCGAAAATTTCTCGTGTTGAGCCAAATCGAAATCAGTACGCGAATGAATGCCCTCTACCTCTTTAAAGCCGAAAGGCATTTTAAATTCTATATCGGTTGCAGCGTTGGCGTAGTGAGCCAGCTTTTCGTGATCGTGAAACTGATAGTTTTCGTTACCAAAGCCAAGTGTTTGATGCCATTTCAGTCGTTCGCTTTTCCAGTATTCAAACCAGTCGAGTTCCGTGCCCGGGGCTACAAAAAATTGCATTTCCATTTGTTCGAACTCGCGCATGCGGAAGATAAACTGGCGGGCCACAATTTCGTTTCGGAAGGCTTTTCCGATTTGTGCAATGCCGAAAGGTACTTTCATGCGTCCGGTTTTTTGCACGTTGAGGAAGTTTACGAAAATTCCCTGTGCCGTTTCGGGACGGAGATATACTTTCATGGCGCCATCGGCGGTAGAGCCCATTTCGGTAGCGAACATAAGGTTGAATTGGCGAACTTCGGTCCAGTTTCTTGTACCGCTTATGGGGCAGGCGATTTCGCAATCGATAATAATTTGGCGTAAATCGTCGAGATTGCTGTCATTCAACGCTTTTGCAAACCGTGCGTGTATCTCGTCTCGCTTTTGTTGATTTTCCAATACCCGTGGATTGGTTTCACGATACATTTTTTCGTCGAAGCTATCGCCAAAACGTTTGGCTGCTTTTTCAACTTCTTTATCTATCTTGTCGTCAATTTTTGCCAGAAAATCCTCAATTAGTACATCAGCGCGGTAACGTTTTTTGCTGTCTTTGTTGTCTATCAGCGGGTCGTTGAAAGCATCCACATGTCCCGATGCTTTCCAGATGGTTGGGTGCATAAAAATAGCAGAATCGATTCCCACCACGTTTTCGTGCAGCAGCACCATGCTGTCCCACCAATACTTTTTAATGTTGTTTTTGAGTTCCACGCCCATTTGACCGTAGTCGTAAACGGCGCCTAAACCATCGTAAATTTCGCTCGATTGAAATACAAATCCGTATTCTTTACAGTGCGATACTAATTTTTTAAAAACGTCTTCTTGTTTTGCCATAGAATTTTGTTGCGCGGTGCGGGTTATAAATTTGTTTAACCGCGTATAGATAATTAGTTTTTTATTTGTTTCAGTTTTTTTATATCTTCCTCAATCTCTTTGAGGCTTAGTTCTTTTTCTTTCTGTCGCTGAGTTTGTTTATATTTTTCAAACTCTGCTACCGATTTTTCTAACGCTTTTTGATGGCTGATACTGCCGGCGTGCGTTAATAATTCGCGTCCGTTCATCTGTAAAATATCGTCCATTCTCTTTATCCAATCAGCCATGTACATGGGCGTGTGTTGCTGAGCCATTGTTTCGGCGAAAGCGAGATATTGTTCTACAAGTAAGCCCAGAAGTCGCATTTCTTCTTCGTTTAAATAGTTTTTGGCAATGCTTACGTCTGTTTTTTTAACGCTTAACGGTTCTTTTTTGTCATACGATTGCATCCCAAGCAGCGGTAAATCGGCATTTACTCTTCGATAAACCAATTCGGCTGCTGTTTGCTGACTAATTGCCCAAAGTAGTTTGTTTTGAACAATTTTGAAAAACTCAATGGTTTTTTCATCTTTGGGATTATAGTCGATACTTGTTGTATAAATATCTTTAATTTTTTGATAGAAAAAACGTTCCGATAAACGTATTTCGCGAATACGCTCTTGCAATTCGTTGAAATAGTTCATTGATGAGCCCGATTTAAATCGATCATCGTTGAGCGTAAATCCTTTTATGATGTATTCTTTTAGCCGTTGGGTCGCCCAAATTCTAAATTGAGTTCCTTGTGGCGATTTTACCCGATAGCCAACGGAAATAATCACATCAAGGTTGTAGTGCTCGATATCTCGTTCAACAGTTCTTAAACCTTCTTGTTGAACTGTTCGGAATTTCCGAACAGTTGATATGGAGGTGAGTTCTTTTTCACTAAAAACATTACTTATGTGTTCGCTAATGGTAGCTTTCGATTTTTGAAAAAGTTCACATATTTGACTTTGTGTCAGCCAAACGGTTTCTTCTTCAAGACGAACATCTACTTTAACGTTTCCTTCCTTATTGGTGTATATTAGAATCTCACTCTCGCTCATTTTTACATCAACTCTTTTTCGAACATACAAAGTAAGCAGTTTTTTCCGACATTTGTGTTATCTAAAATCTTAAAGATAAATAATGAACGCTCTTTTTGACAAACACTATGCGAAAAAATTGTACTTTTGCCGTTAATTTTAAAGATTCGGATTTATGGCAGGAGGAATGAAAACCCTTGCAAAGGAAACGGCAATTTACGGAGTGAGCAGTATTTTAGGCAGGTTTTTGAATTGGTTGCTTACACCATTCTGGACTTATGTTTTGATGAATACGTCTCAAATGGGTGTGATTGGCAACCTGTATAGTTGGACTGCGCTTACAATTGTTGTACTCACATACGGAATGGAAACAGGCTTATTCCGGTTTGCCAATAAAACGGATGAAAATCCGCTTAAAGTTTATACTACAACCCTAATAAGCATTGCTTCAACAACACTGTTGTTTGTTGTTTTGGCAATTATTTTACACAAACAGATAACTCCATTTTTTGGGAGCGCAGCCATTCAGCCACATTATATTGTTCTACTAATTATTATATTGGGGTTGGATACATTGAGTGCCATCCCGTTTGCATATCTCCGATATCAAAAACGTCCCATTCGGTTTGCAACTATTCAAATTCTGAATGTTGTTATAACCATTATCTTCAATTTATTTTTCTTTTTGGCCTGTCCGTGGTTAGCGACAAAACTTCCTAATGCTTTTTCTTGGTTCGATATTAATAAAGGAGTCGATTATATTCTGATATCGAATCTCATAGCCTCATCAATCAGGATGCTACTACTTTTGCCGCAACTCAAGGTGAAATACTCTTTCGATAGGCGTTTGTTGAAAAAAATGCTGACTTATTCTCTACCATTGCTCATTCTTGGTGTTGCCGGAATTATGAATCAAAACTTAGATAAAATGCTCTATCCGCACCTCTCTACCGAGGTAGATAAAATGGGGCAATTGGGCATTTACACGGCATCATTTAAAATTGCCGTAATCATGGTTATGTTTACGCAGGCGTTTCGCTATGCGTTTGAACCGTTTATTTTCGCCAAAAACAAAGAATCGGGAGATAATAAGACGGCATATTCTCAGGCAACTAAATACTTTATAATTTTTGGGTTGTTTATTTTTTTGCTGGTGATGGGCTATCTCGATATTGTTAAATATCTGTTGGAGATAAACTATCAGGAAGGACTTCGGATTGTGCCCATTGTGATGGTAGCAGAATTATTTTTTGGAATTTATTTTAATCTGTCGCTTTGGTACAAACTGACTGATCAAACCAAGTGGGGTGCCTATTTGTCGATAATTGGACTGGTTGTAACTGTTTTGGGAAATGTATTGTTTGTTCCGCATTTCGGTTATATAGCGTGTGCATGGACAGCGCTTTTTGCCAATCTAGTAATGATGACTTTATCCTATATTCTTGGTCAAAAAAATTATCCAATCAATTATGATTTAAAATCGGCAGTATTTTATTTTATTATTTCCATAATCCTTTTCGCCGGAATAATGTTTGCCTATGGAAATATCGATAATATGTGGTTGAGATTACTTATAAACACTATTTTAATTGGTATTTACGTAATTATAGTCGTAAAAAAAGATTTACCTTTGCAACAAATACCTATTGTTGGGAAGTTTTTCAAATAAAATTTATATTACTCAAATGACTATATTAGAAAGAAAAGCTCGTATCGCGCGTACAATTTTAGATGAAAGTTTCGATGAAGCCACACTTTCAGAATTGGAATGGATGTTGTCTGTTTTGTCCACAAAAGGAATGCCTTGCCGATATTCTGTAGAAGAGTTGAATACAAGGGCAATTCAAGGTGTTTGTGATGCAGAAGCCGGATATGGAAAAACTGTTGCAGAAATGCGTGAAAAGTATCCGATAAAATGAGAGTGATTATTCTGCCGTTAGCAGAGGTCGATTTGGAGAAATATACACTTTTTATGCTGAAAAGAGTGTTATGGCTGCAACGAAGATGTATCATTCAATTTTGGACGAAATAGAAATATTGGAGAGATTTCCAAAAATTGCACCTGTAGAGTCGTTATTAATCAATCAATCCAAAACATTTCGTTCGCTTTTAGTCGCAAAAGGATTATTTAAGATAATTTATTTTCTGGAGTCTGAAACGATTTATATTACCCATTATTTGGTGTTGTCGCCAAAACCCTCAAAACCTACAAATAAGACATTAATATTTTACATAAAAACTATATAATAATTTACACTAAATGAGAAAAATACTATTAACCATCGCCATATTTTTTGTGGCATTTGCTTCTCAAGCCGATGAAGGAATGTGGCTCTTGAAAGAGCTTAACAGACAAAGTGTTGAACGAATGAAAGAATTGGGATTCACTTTCCCGATAGACAAACTATACGACGAAAAGAACGTATCGTTGAAAGATGCGGTTGTTATTTTTGGTGGAGGCTGCACAGGTGTAGCAGTATCAGAAAAAGGGTTGATTTTTACTAATCACCATTGTGGCTATGGCGCTATTCAGAAGTTGAGTTCGGTTGAAGCAGACTACCTGAAAAACGGTTTTAAAGCCGATAATATGCAACAGGAACTATACGCCGATGGCTTAACAATTTCTTTCCTTCGTAGTATGGAAGAAGTTACCAATGAGATTTTACCCAAAGTTCCTTCTGTTTTAAGTGAAGTGCAGCGTGAGCTGGCTATTGATTCTATTTTCGATGAATTGCTTGCGCAATACGATAACGATCCGTTTACTTCGGCACGTATAATTCCATTTTATTCGGGAAATAAATACTACAAAGTAGTTTACGATGTTTTTCGCGATATCCGCTTGGTGGTAACTCCGCCATCGTCGGTAGGAAAATACGGCGGCGATACCGATAACTGGATGTGGCCTCGTCAAACAGGAGACTTTTCGGTTTTCCGCGTATATGCTGATCGCAACAACAAACCGACCAAATATAGTGCCGATAATGTACCTTATAAACCCAAATATGTGGTGCCGGTTTCTCTGGGAGGAGTTAAAAATGGCGATTATGCTATGACTATTGGTTATCCGGGAAGCACGCAACGTTATCTTTCGTCTTTTGGCATTGCGCAGCAAATGGAGTCAGAGAATAAACCGCGTATCGAAGTGCGTGGAGCAAAACAAGATATCTGGTGGGATGCCATGACTAAAAACGATACCATCCGTTTGAAATATGCCAATAAATATGCCGGAAGTTCCAATTATTGGAAAAACTCTATGGGAATGAATGAAGCGCTGGTTAAACTCAATGTGTTAGCAGATAAGCAACAACTGGAAAATAGACTATCGACTTGGATTAATAGTAACGAGAAAAATAAGGCTAAATACGGAAACTTATTAAAAACGTTGAAAGATACGTATGCCGGCTCTACCGATATGGCTCGATATACCACTTATTTCTTGGAAACTTTTAATAACGGAATCGAGTTGATACGTTTCTCCAATACCATCCTCCAGTTTGATATGGATGGAACGGAAGAAGACAAAGCCGACTTCATTAACGATAGAATTATAGAATCTTATAAAAACTATGAGCCTAAACTCGATCGGAAAGTGTTGCCGGCATTAATGCGACTTTACGAGAAGCGTGTTCCCGCAGAATATCTGCCCGATATTTATGAGAAAATAAGAACCGAATTTGGCGGCAACTACGATAAATATGCCGATTGGTTGTTTGCAAATTCTCAATTTACAAGCCTTACCGATTTAATGAAATTATTGAAAGTGGCAGATACGGAAAGATTAACTAAAGATCCGGCGATGGAACTGGCATTATCTGCTAAAGATATGGGTTATAAACTATCGGAGCAAATGATATCGGCCTACGAAAATATGGTGCGCGGCGAAAGAGAATTGATGGCAGCCCTAATGGAGATGGATCCGAAAAAGAACTTTTATCCCGATGCAACCTTCACGCAAAGAATGAGCTATGGCTCTGTGAAAGGCTATAAACCGCGCGATGGTGTTTGGTATGATTATTATACAACCGAGAAAGGTATTTTTGAAAAATATAAAGAAAACGATCCCGAATTTCATTTGCAACCTTATATTTTGGATGCACTTAAACAAAAAGATTTTGGGCGTTATGCCGCTGAAGACGGCACATTGCGTATAAATTTCCTATCGGATAACGATATTACCGGAGGTAATTCGGGAAGTCCCGTCTTTAACGGAAAAGCCGAACTTATTGGCTTGGCTTTCGATGGGAACTGGGAAGCATTAAGCGGCGATATAATCTTCGAATCGGAGATGCAACGCACTATTAGCGTGGATATTCGTTACGTGCTTTATACGATTGATAAAATTATGAAAGCGCCACATATTGTAAATGAACTTAAGGTGGTGAAGTGATAAGCTCACTTGAATATATTTATAACAAAAAAACGCCGGAAATTTCCGGCGTTTTTCATATACTTATCGTTCAAACTTTTTATACAGTGGCGGCATGGGCACGTAAGTTGCATCGTCCCACATGCTGCTGGTAATCATCAAATCCGCACTATATCTGTTGCAGGCAATAGGCACGTTGTGTACGCGACATTGGCGCAGAAGCATCATGATGTCGGCTTCGTGTGGTTGCGCGTTTAAATCATCGATAAGAAAAACGGCAAGATCAATTTCTTTACGTACAACCATTGCCGCTATTTCGGCATCTCCGCCCATGGGACCGGAATTCATGCACGTGATATCAGGAAATACCCCTTCTCCTTTCAACGCTTCGCGAACCAATCCGCCGGTTGTTCCTGTGCAAACTAAATGATGTTTGGATAAAAAATCCGAATTAAAGATTACCCAGTCAACCATGTCGGCTTTTCGCTGATCGTGGGCAACCAAGGCTATTGTTAGTTTTTTTGTCATTTTTTTTCGAGTTACATGTTACGAGTTTCGGGTTCGTAGAGATGGTGCGCGCACCGTCTTTACTATATTCCGAAAAACTCTTTGATAGCAGATATCTTTTTATCTGCTTCGGCTTCAGCTTGCGAAATTTCTTCTCGTGAAGAAATGGGCGAACCTTGCACTTCGATATAGAATTTTATTTTTGGTTCGGTTCCTGAAGGACGAATAGATACTTTTGTGCCGTCTTCGGTAAAATACTGTAATACATTGGATGTTGTGGGCATTTCAAGCGTAGTGATCTCTTCTTTTAAGAAATCCACACTTTCTAGTTTCACAAAATCCTTCGATAAAACTACGGGAGATCCGGCTAACTCTCGTATTGGGTTTTCTCTGAAATTTTTCATCATAGCTTCAATTTCATCGGCACCTTCTTTTCCTTTGCGTACCAGTGAAATCCCAACTTCTTTAAAATATCCGTACTCCACATAAATATCCTGAAGCAGCTGATACAGAGTTTTTCCATTGTCTTTTGCCCATGCTACAACTTCTGCAAAGAGTGTGCAAGCCGATACCGAATCTTTATCACGTACAAAATCGTCGGCAAGAAAACCGTAGCTTTCTTCACCACCGCCGATGTATTTTTTTGTACCTTCGTTTTTGCGAATAATTTCGGCAATCCACTTAAAACCGGTATAGCAGTCGAACATTTCAATTCCGAGTTTATCGGCAATTTTTTTTACCAACTCGGTTGTAACAATAGTTTTCACAATAAACTCTTTGCCTTTCAACAAACCCTTCTCTTTGCGTTGCGACATCAGATAGTAGATGAGAACAAGCATAATCTGGTTGCCGTTTACCAGAATAAAGTTTCCCTCTTCGTCGCGAACTGCTGCGCCAATTCTATCGGCATCGGGATCAGTTGCTAAAACAATATCGGCTTCTGTTTCAATTCCTTTTTTTATGGCTAAATCCAACGCTGCCGGTTCTTCGGGATTTGGAGAAATAACCGTTGGAAAATCGCCACTGATTACATCCTGTTCGGGAACATTGATGATATTGGTAAATCCTATAGCTTTCAAGGCATCGGGGATAAGTTTTATGCCTGTTCCGTGGATGGGTGTATAGACAATTTTTAAATCTTTTTGATTTTCAATAGCCTGTGGCGATAGAACGAAGCTTTTTACTTTGTCGATAAATGCTTTGTCCATATCTTTTCCGATAATTTCAATCAATTCTTTGTTGCCTTTGAATTTAATGTCTTCGATAGACGAAATTCGATTTACCTCGGCAATAATATTTTTATCGTGCGGTCCCAATACCTGTGCCCCGTCTTCCCAATATGCTTTGTATCCGTTGTATTCTTTCGGATTGTGTGATGCCGTTAGCATAATCCCACTTTGACAGCCAAGTTTACGAATAGCATAAGATACTTCCGGTGTTGGACGTAAATCTTCGAAAAGAAACACCTTAATTCCGTTAGCGCTAAAAATATCGGCAGATATTTCTGCGAAATAACGGCTGTTGTTTCTGCAATCGTGTCCTATAACTACTTTTATCTGTTCTAAATCAGCAAATTCTTGCAGTAGATAGTTTACTAATCCTTGTGTTGCTGTGCCAACGGTGTAAATATTCATCCGATTGCTGCCTGCGCCCATAATGCCACGAAGACCGCCCGTGCCAAACTCGAGATCTTTGTAAAATGCATCAATAAGCTGGCGTTTATCTTCGTTTTGGAGCAATTGTCTTACTTCGTTCTTTGTTTCTTCATCATAGTTACCACTGAGCCACAATTGGGCTTTATCGGTTACTTGAGCTAATAATGTTTCGTTGTCCATATATAAATAAAATATAGATGTATTTTGAAGCTGTTTTTTT
>JAUNUM010000034.1 GCA_030538215.1 Bacteroidia bacterium | reverse complement strand
GAAGAACTTTTTATTTGCTCCGATTTATGACGCATTATTTTGATTTAACTATAGCAGCCCAGGAGGTGAAATGTGGAAATAACTCCTTGTTTTTCTTAATCCATTTGCTTGAATCTGATTTTATATCCCTTATTAAATCAGATAGCCTCACGCTCTGATGAAGTCTTATGAATAGATGGATATGGTCTGGCATGCCACCGATTGCGTGAAGTTCGCATTTGTTGTTTTGAACAATGGCTTTAATATAGGCGTATAATCGCGAGGCGTTTTCCTTTTTTATTGTTTGTTGTCCTTTGTAGGTTCTAAAAACAATATGGCAGTATAATTGTGTGTAGCTCATCTTTGAAATATGTTTGATTTCAGGTCAAAGGTATTAAATTAAGTTTCAAAATAAAAAGCAATTGATTATGTCGCGCCACTTTGGGCGCGGATGCACGCAAATCTATCTACCCCGAGCTGCGTAACTTGCTCGGGGTTAGCTCAAGGTTAGCACTTCGTGCCGGGTAGTCATTGCTGTTGAAGTTCAACGGAGAAACTATTGCTCTCAATAAAATCCTTTTAGAAGACGATGCATATAAAAGATCCCGATCTATCGGAGCGCCGTCTCTACATTATTCTTATACAAAACTGTTTCTATATTTCTATCGATAGGTTTAAATGTCCGCCCAATCCCTCTCTGATTATTCTTGTTAAGGTTGATAAGCGGATATCGCTTGCGTCATTTTCTATTCGTGAAATATAGCTTTTGGTCGTACCTGCTTTTTCAGCAAGTTGTTCTTGCGTTAAATGCTGTTTTTTTCTCGCTTCCTGTATCAATACGCCAATTTTGAATATTTCAAACTCCTGTTCGTATTTATCACGCGTTTCGGTGCCGGGCTCACCATATTTATTATCAAGATGGTCATCCCAAGAAGTCAGATTGTCATTTATTTTTTCCATCAAAATACTCTTTTTTTAAACGTTTCGCTTTCTCGATTTCTTTTATAGGGGTTTTTTGTGTCTTTTTCTGGAAGCCGCTCAGCAGTATCACGAGATTTCCTTCATCAAAACAGCAAAAAACTCTATATATGTTACCTTCAACTTGTGTTCTTATCTCCCACAAGCCATCGGTTCCAACCATATGGTCAAAATACTTTTGGGGAACAATTTTCAATACCCGAACTAATCCAATCGTCCAATCAAGTTTTTGTTGAACTTTTTGGGGTTGAGCATTGTAGAAATCCCAAAAGTGGTTTTTATAAACTCTTATTGATCGTTTAAACTCCACCAAAATTCAAAGGATTAATAAATTCTCAAGACAAAGTTATCTAATTAGACAACAAACTCCAAGTTTTTCAGCTGTTTTTTAAATATTAAACAAAAATAGGGTGACTACAAGCCACCCTTAAATTCTACAAGAAGACAATGCATTTATTTCGTACGCGCCATGCGGTTTAGAACCGCAAGGCGCATTCTCCGATGACAGAAAAAGTGATACGTTACAACCAAATTCCACCCGGAGGGCGGTACCTGTTTCGGTTTTGTGCCGCCACTTCGGGCGGGAGGTAAGGGATGCTGCTTTGCCGCAGGCGAATAAATCGCCTACGGTTAGGAAAATATTGCCCATTCGGGCGGAATTGAGGAACAAAGCAAGTGTACACATATACTCTCAGATTGTCATCCTGCCAAGTCGCCAAGTCACCTCGTCTCAACTACAATCCACTAAAGTCAACTCCCTCGAAAACGAGTGACGGAATACGCCACGAAGAATTTAATCGCGGATCGTTTCCGGTTTCCACAAGTGAATTCCACAACGTAATCATATTTCCGGTAACATTCATTTCGGACAATGGCGTAGTGAGTTTACCGTTTTCGATAAGGAAGCCTTCAATTCCGTAAGAAAAGTCACCGGTGGTGCTATTACTATTTCCGCCATTGAAGCCGGTTACAAGAATACCATGATTGATATCGGCAACCAAACCATTGAGATTTTTTCTTCCGGTTTGCATCACCAAAACCGATGTATTGGCAATTGTGGGCTCCACTTTCATTTTTTTGGCATTGTACGTATCAATGTAATACGATTTCAGCACGCCTTTATCGAAAACGCTACGACGTTCGGTGGCTACGCCTTCACTATCGAAATAACGTGCACCCGATGCGCCGATAAGATGCGGTTCATCTATAAGTGTGAGCTTATCGCTTCCCACTTTCTGACCGAGTTTATCCAACAAAAAAGAGTTTTTCTGCTGTAAAGCAGAACCAAAAATGGCGCTTAGCATCGGACGAATTAGTTGTCCTGAATTCATCGGGTCAACTACCATAGTATATTTACCCGATTTTGTTTTCTGCTGCCCTATTTTCTGTAGCGTGCGCTCCAATGCTTTCTTCCCAATTCCTTCTCTTATCAGCTTATCGAGATAAAGTGAAGATTCGTACCAATAAGACGACGGACGGGCTTCGCCGTCGCCTTTCACGGCCACACTTGCCGAAAGCGAATACCACGAACTTTTTGTTTCACCTTCAAACCCATTGCTGGTTATCTGGTAACTGAAATTATTGCCGTCACCATACGATGATTCCACGGAAATTATACGTGGATCTTTGCCCAACGCTTCTTCGGCTATAGCTTTTGCCATTGCAACCTTATCATCAGGATTTGAGCTGTTGAATTTTGGGTCTAACAGTTGCAGATTGGGTTTTCCGCCTTTGTAGTAACGTGAAGCGTCGGGAAGAACACGTGCTTCGTCTTTGGCTAAATATCGGGTGGATTCAATTCCGTTTTTGATGAACGATTCTAGTTCTTTTTTGTCTAATCGGTTAGTAGAATATGTTCCGTAACGTCCATCCACGTAAAAGAACAAGCTCATTCCACTTTGCGATGCCTGTTGCAGTTTGTCCATCTTGGCATCTCGCAGTTCAAACGATGTGTTTGAACCTTGATATAAAGATACTTTTGCTGACTGGCAACCGTTTTTCAGGGCATAACCCATAGCCCATTGTGCCAGCTTTTTATTTTCGTTTGAAATCATAATTTTCAGTAGTTATTCAATTGTAATTCGATTGTTATTTCGTAGAGACACACGGCCTGTAGAGACGCACGGCCGTGCGTCTCTACGATTCCCCTCCAACGGTTAATTTACTTACCAATGCCGAAGGCATACCGCAGGTAACAGGACACGATTGTCCGTCTTTTCCACAAGTCCATGTTCCGTTATCAATTTTATCGTTATCGGCCACCATGGTAATATCGGCTAATGCTTTCGGTCCATTTCCGATAATATTGATATCCTTAATGGGCTGAGTTAACTTTCCATTTTCGATAAGATATCCCGATTTCACGAAGAATGTGAAATCGCCCGCACCAATTTGTACTTGCCCGTTGGTGAACTTGTCCACGAAAATACCATTCTTTACCGATGCAATAATATCCGATTCCTTCACATTACCTGCTTCCATATAGGTTGCGCGCATGCGCGGCATGGGCATACTGCGAAACGATTCGCGCCGCCCGTTTCCGGTGGAGGGAATTCCGTAGTGCTTCGCACTGATGCGATCGTGCAGGTAACTGGTAAGTACACCATCTTTCACGATATATGTTTTTTGACCATAAGTACCTTCATCATCAATATTTACTGATCCGCGGTTAAACGGAATAGTCCCATCGTCCACCACGTTTATGTGTTCGTTACAGATTTTCTTGTTTAACTGATTGGAGAAAATAGAAATATTCTTTCGGTTAAAATCAGCTTCGAAAGCGTGACCGATAGCCTCGTGCAGTAAGATTCCCGATCCGCCTGCTCCCATCACCACCGGCATTTCTCCACCTTTGGGTTTGATAGCCTTAAACAAAATAGATGTATTTTCTACTGCTTCGCGGGCGATAACATCAATAATATCGTCCGACAAAAACTCAAATCCTTTCCGATAAGCGCGCGCCGAATAACTGTTTTCGAACTTTCCGTTCTCTTCCATAATACACATGGCGTTCAGTGTTACCATAGGACGATAATCGTAGTAGCTCACTCCTTCGGAGTTGCAAAACAATATGTGTGAAGTACTGTCGTTAAGAGAAGCCGATACTTTCTGAACTCGTTTATCGAGTGCAAAAATCTTATCATTTAGTTTTTGCAGATACGGTGTTTTTTCTTTCAGAATTATACCTTCCCAAGGGGTGGAAATGGTATAATAATTCATTTTCAAGGGTTTTTCTGTCAGTGAAACAGGCTCTGCTTTCACGCTGCTATTTGCGATTCGTGCAGCTGTGCGTGCTGCTTTCAACATTTCATTGAGAGTGATATTCTCAATATATGCATATCCGGTTTGATCGCCGGAAAGCACACGCACTCCCATTCCAAAATCGATATTAGAACTGCTTCGGTTTACAGCTCCGTCTTGCAGCCCAACACTATTGTTAAACGTGTGCTCAAAAAATAAATCGGCATAATCGCCACCTTTTTCCAGCGCCGCCGTCAACGTCTTGTGAATATCGGCAGAGGTTACACCAAAATGTTGCATTGCCGATGAAACCGATGTAGCTTCACCTTCCTTGGCTAAAGTTCCGGCGAACGAAGATGTCGCAACCGCTCCGGCCAATGCCAATCCACTTGTTCTGATAAATTTTCGTCTGTCCATAAATTAAATACAATATATAAGGTTGTCAGAATGTGCTGTAAAAGTACACAATATTTTATAATTAAACACAGTAGAGACACCATAATAATATGACGTCTCTACTAAAAAGATTATTACAACTATTTGTCAAATCGTTTGAAACGATTAAACGAGCACTTATTCTTCTCCTCTATATTCCTCCAAAATATTTTTCACTCCATCGGGTGAAACACGGCCATAAACCCGTTCGCCTACCAATACCACAGGAGCTAATCCACATGCACCCACGCAACGCAGGCAATTGATAGAAAACTTCCCGTCGGGTGAAGTTTCTCCCACTTTCAGGTTCAGTTCTTTTTTGAATTCATCAAGAACTTTCTCGGCTCCACGAACATAGCAAGCCGTTCCTGTACAAATGGAAATCGGATATTTACCTTTGGGCACCATTGTAAAATAGGTGTAAAAAGTAACAACTCCATACACATGTGCCACGGATACTTTCAGGTTATGCGCAATAACATCCTGAACTTCTGCAGGTAAATAGCCGAATTCATGCTGCGTTTCATGCAATACATTAATCAACTCACCCGGATCATTATCAAACGAATCACAAATCCGGTTAATGATATCTATCTTTTCCTGCGGCAGATTTACTTTCACTCTCAATGCCTCTTTCTCGTCGGGCATATACTTAAATACTGCCGATGCTATATCTGTTTTTTGACTCATATTTTTAATTTTTTGTTGCGAGATTCGGGTTACAGGTTTTGGAAGCTACTTAAACTTCAAGCATCAAAACCTAAACCCTAAACTTCTGTTATTGATGTAAATTAATGGTAACTTCATTGCTTTTAGGAAAATATTCCGTGTGCAACAGTTTGTGTGCCATAAGGCTTCCGGGTGAGCCCAAATAATCTTTATAAAGACTAATAATCGACGGATTTTCGTGTGATTTACGAATAGTTTTACGTTCGTCTTCAGTATAAATAGCCTTAGCACGTTTCATCAACACTTCTTCTTTCTGATGCGTATAAGGTTGACCGCCTCCGTTAATACAGCCTCCGGGACAAGCCATAATTTCAATAGCATGATATTGCGATATTCCTGCACGAACGTCATCCAGCAACTTACGTGCGTTACCCAATCCATGAGCGATACCGATATTGAGCTTCAATCCATCGAAATCTACTGTAGCAGAACGAATACCTTCCATACCACGCAATTCGTGGAACTCCACTTTATTCAGTGTTTTGCCCGTGTAAAGTTCGTAAGCTGTACGACAAGCGGCTTCGATAACACCTCCCGTGTTTCCGAAAATAACACCTGCTCCTGTAGATTCACCCAGCGGATCGTCGTAATCCTCATCAGGAAGATTCAAGAAATCGATATTCGCCTGTTTGATAAAAGCAGCCAACTCGCGTGTAGAAATAGAGTAATCTACGTCAGGATTGCCCTCTACTTTAAATTCATCGCGCTGACATTCGTATTTTTTTGCCAAACAAGGCATAATGGAAACTACTACTAAATCTTTGCGATCTACACCGATTTTATCTGCAAAATATGATTTGGCTATCGCACCGAACATTTGCTGGGGCGATTTTGCAGTTGACGGAACATCAAGCAGATCGGGAAAATTGTGTTCAAAGAAGTTTACCCAACCCGGGCAACATGATGTCAACAACGGAATTCGAACATTGGGATCTCCGGCCACGTGTCCTTTGATTCGGTTCAGTAATTCTGTTCCCTCTTCCATAATAGTAAGGTCGGCGCTAAAATCGGTATCGAAAACATAATCGAAACCGAGTTCGCGAAGCGCAGCTACCAATTTTCCGGTTACAAGTGTTCCCGGCTCAAGCCCGAATTCTTCTCCCAGTGCCGCACGCACCGCCGGTGCAGTTTGTACTACTACTGTTTTCTTAGGATTTGATAATGCGCGAAGCACATCGTTAGTATGATCAACTTCGGTGAGCGCACCTGTTGGACAAACCGAAACGCACTGTCCACAATACGTACAAGGCGATTTTTCAAGATTCATCTCAAAAGCGGGCGCTACCACCGCCATAAATCCACGATTTACTGCAGAAAGAGCACCTACGGTTTGCACTTCGTTACATACCATTTCGCAACGACGACACATTACACATTTATCTACATCACGAATAATAGAGGGCGACGTATCTTTTCTGTAATGAGATTGCTCTCCGGCATAAGGTAAGTTTCTGATACCAAACTGTGTGGCAAGTTGTTGCAACTCGCAATGTCCTGACTTAGCACATACCAAACAATCAAACGGATGATCTGAAATAATCAGTTTGAGTACGGTTTTTCGCGCATTCAACACGCGAATATTGTGTGTATTGATCACCATACCATCCTGTGCATCAGTCATGCACGATGGCGCAAGATTTCTGCGCCCTTCCACTTCTACCACGCAAATGCGACATCCGCCGGGTTTATTTTCGATACCCATATCGCACATTTCGAAATGGCAGAGCGTTGGTATTTCAACTCCCGCTTGTCGGGCAGCCTTTAAAATGGTAGTTCCTTGTTCTACCTGTATTTTTTTATTGTCTATTGTGAGTGTTATTTTTCCCATTTTTTTATTTTTGCTTGAAGGTTTATGACATTAAAAACTTAAAATTCATTAGTCTAATGTCTGACATCTATTTTAGTTATACCACCGGTGCACTTACTCTATAATCTGCTTTCAGATCAATGGCATCGAATTGACATTTCTCCATGCAAGCACCGCACTTGATACACTTATCCTGATGAATGTAGTGAGTTTGTTTCTTTGCTCCGGTAATTGCATTAACCGGACAAACGCGTACACATGCCATACAGCCGACACAATCGTCCTCATCGATAACATAATACAACAGATTTTTACATTTACCTGAACGACATTTCTTATCGAAAACGTGTTCTTGGTATTCGTCGTAAAAATTATTCAACGTAGATAAAACCGGATTGGGAGAAGTTTGTCCCAAGCCACACAACGACGTATCTTTAATTACATTGGAGAGATTAGATAGTTTATCTAAATCTTCTTCGGTTCCTTTACCATCGCAAATTTTTTCCAGTGTTTCGTACAAACGCTTATTGCCAATGCGGCAGGGGGCACATTTTCCACACGATTCTTCTACAATAAAATCTAGATAAAATTTAGCTACGGAAACCATACAATCGTCTTCATCGAGAACAATCATACCTCCCGATCCCATCATGGAGCCGGCAGCTGTAAGACTTTCATAATCGATTGGTGTATCCAGGTGTTTTTCGGTTAAACATCCACCCGATGGGCCTCCGGTTTGCACCGCTTTAAACTTTTTACCTTCTTTAATTCCACCACCAATTTCGTAGATAATTTCGCGAAGTGTAATTCCCATGGGCACTTCAATCAATCCCACGTTGTTAATTTTTCCGGCAAGGGCAAATACTTTTGTTCCTTTCGATTTTTCGGTTCCAATAGAAGAAAACCATTCTGCACCTTTTAGTAAGATTACCGGAATATTGGCCAAAGTTTCCACGTTGTTCACATTGGTGGGTTTTCCTAAATATCCTTTTTGTGCCGGGAACGGTGGTTTGTTAGACGGTTCACCACGCTTTCCTTCCATAGAATGGATAAGCGATGTTTCCTCGCCACACACAAAAGCGCCTGCACCATAACGAAGATTGATATCGAAACTGAAATCGGTTCCAAAAATATTTTCACCCAGCAAACCAAATTCTCGTGCTTGCTTTATGGCAATTTTCAGACGTTTGATAGCCAACGGATATTCCGCTCTAATATAGATTAAACCTTTTGTTGCACCAATGCAATATCCGCAAATGGCCATGGCTTCGAGAATGCTGTGTGGATCGCCTTCAAGAATTGAGCGGTCCATAAATGCGCCCGGGTCACCTTCATCGGCATTACACACCACGTATTTTTGATCTGCATCGTTTTTGCTGGCAATTTCCCATTTAAGTCCCGTAGGGAATCCGGCACCACCACGTCCGCGCAATCCCGATTTCTTAATAATATCGATGGTTCCCTGCGGTGTAAGTTCCGTTAATGCCATTCCCAGTGCCTGATAAGCATCGCGGGCAATGGATTCGTCAATATTTTCGGGGTCGATGGTTCCGCAATTTCGCAATGCGATGCGAAGTTGTTTTTTGTAAAACCCCATATGCTTCGAATCCAAAATATGTTCTTCGGTTTCAGGATTCAGGTATAGTAAGCGGTGAACACGACGTCCTTTAATGATGTGTTCATCAATAATTTCGCGAACATCTTCGGGTTTCACTTGCGTGTAAAAAGTATTATCGGGAAGTATTTTCACGATAGGCCCTTTCTCGCAAAACCCAAAACAGCCGGTTTTGATGACTTGGGTATCGTCTTTCAAACCTTTTCGGTCTAATTCGTCTTGCAGCATTTCGTAGATCAGTTCGCTTTGCGATGATTGACAACCGGTTCCTGCACAAACGAGCATGTGAATTTTGTACTGACTCATAAAAGATAATTTTAAGATTTAAAATTGATAGGCTTCACGATAAAGTTGTGACATGAAAATTATTTATCTATCTTTTCGTTTATTAGCGTAGCATTATCGTACGAAGCGTATTATCAACTTTAGTTTTGATTAATTGTGTTATAATTCTGTGGAATAATACCGTCCACCAGTTCGCCTTGCTTGATGTAGCGTTCGATGATATCATCTGCTTTTTGGGAATCGACATATCCAAATACCATCGGATCTTTTCCAGGGATAGTAATTTCAACGGTGGGTTCCGCGAAACAATAACCCATGCAGCCGGTTTGTGTTACCACGGCTCCGATTCCTCGTTTGGATAATTCCTGAACGAAATATTCCATTACATTTTTTGCCCCCGAAGCAATACCGCAAGTGGCCATCGCCACTTTTACTTGTACTTGGGACTCGGGATTCTCGGCTTTGTCTCTCAGGTCAATCTGAGTTTTGACTTCTTCCTGTTTACGTTTCAGGTCGGCCAATGTTTTAATTCCTGCCATTTTCTTGTAGTTTTTAATTTAATTTATAATTTGCAATTTTATATTTACGATTTTAAGCCCTGTAGAGACGGTGCGTGCACCATCTAAAGTATTCTCTAACACAAATAACTTTCTACCTTTCTGTTCGTATATAACTCCTTTAAATTTTCATTAATATATTCTTTTACAGCCGAAGCCATCTCACTGTTCGATAATTCGGTAATTCCTTGTTCTGCTAACTCTTTAGTATCGAGTAAAAATTCGTTTTCATCTATCCTGTAGCGAAAGCTGAAATGAATTTTGGGATTAGCTATCAGCAGCAAAACCAGATATCCGCCTAAATCACCCAAGGGGAGACAATCGGGATTATCGGTTTTGTAAACTGCCTCAATCGTTGTTCCTATACTCGGCTCCGATTGTATTTTTAAAAAACCGCCCGTTTGTTCGCTTGACATTTTTAAAAACGGAACTCCTAAACCCACTCTTCGGGTTGTTCGGGATGTAAAAAACGGATCTTCCAATTTTTCAATAGTTTCTGCTGTCATCCCCGAGCCATTATCCTTTACCAAAAATGTAAGTGTAGCATTTGAGTTATGTTCCAAAAAGTCAATTTCAATCTTCGTGGCATTTGCCCGTATAGAATTTTGGACGATATCCATCATGTGCATTGCTAAGTCAACCATTACGATTGGGGATTTCGGATTTCGGATTTCGGAATTCGGAACTGGGATATGAGAAAGAATTCTTGAAGTTAACCCAATTCAGTTCATCCATCTCAAAATTGGTATGCACGCTTGCAATATGATTCAGAAAATGAGCATCGGAGCTTCGCAATATCTTTTTCAATACAATCTCGGGATGCTGTTTCAAGAAATCCTCTGGCTGCGTTCTGCTCGAGATTTCCAATGCATCGTACTGCAAATCGAAAGGGATAAATCCCAATTGACCGTAAATACCATTTTTCATCCGATCGATATGCGCCGGAACAAAAATTCCGCCCAAAGAGTGAACTTTCTGCTGCACACTTTCAATATCATCCTGAATTCCCGTGTAAAGCGATCTCTCTTCTTCATAAACAATCACATCATTTTCGTCCACTGCCACCTGATATCCGAATAAATCAACATCATTTTTGACATTTAGCATTTTTTCATCCAGATATTGCTGAAACTTGTCCATTGCTTCCAAATCGGGAAAATAACACAAGCAATGCACCTCTTCCTGTGTATTCACTTCGCATCCGGGAATTACAAAAAGGCCGGATTTTCTTCCAATTTCAACACATGCTCTTACATTTCGGGTGGAATTATGATCGGTTATCGCAATCATATCCAGTTCTTTTTCTTTCGCAGCCTGCACAATATTTCTCGGACTCATATCTAAATCTCCGCAGGGAGATAAACAAGTGTGAATGTGCAGGTCAGCTTTGAAGACCCCTAAATCCCCTGAAGAGGACTTTACCCCCATTCCCCTAAAGAGGTTTTTTGCTGGCCACGGATTATTTTCTTTTGTAATATTATCCATTTTCTTACTGCAATAAAAAATCGCAGTTCCCGTTAGCCCCCTTTAGGAGGTTGGGGTTTCAAGTAATTGTACAACTTACCCGCCGTTTCAAATGCAGGCAAATTTGATGACAATAATACAACATCTTCGTTTTCTGCCTGTTCCAGCAAATCTTTTTCTACCGGACGTTCATTCACGATAACAATCGCGCTCAACTCTTTGAGCGAAGCCACCGCTACAATATTTCTATGTACTTGCGAGGTTACCCACATCATATCGGCTTGAGCTTTTCCCATTACATCGCTCAATAAATCGGAAACATAAGCCGATTGGGGAATTCTGTCAAGTAACGCTTTGCCCGACAAGCACTCGAAGCCAAGGTCTTCTATCAGTTTTTCAAGATTCAACTTTTCCATTCGAATGTTGATATTTTTTGAGCCGATCTTTGCCCCATATTCTTTCGATAGTTTGAAAAGCCTGATCGGGACTCAGGTTATAATTTTTCTCCATAACACGCTGAACAAAAACACAATAAGAGATGGTTGCTTTTTCTTTCACGATATCTTCCGCCAAACTTCTACAAGTTGGTGCACCGCAAGCACCACAATCAAATCCCGGAAGATACGAGTTGAGTTTCTTGATGCGATCCATTTTCTGCAGCGCTATTTCCATGTCTTCATCAAGTAGCAGTCCATCACGTGGATAAACCGGATCAACCTTAAATGTTTGCCGCATCTCTTTGGCATAATCCATCAAGTCATTTTTAATCGATTTGTACTTTTCTGCTAGAGAAGCCAATTTCTTTTCGCGTTGCTCCAACCGCTCAACAGTAAGAAATCTATTACCGGGACAAAGAATTCCGCCGGCACAACCTTGATCGCAAGCACGCATTTCCAGAAAATCTACTCCACTAATTCTCCCCGACTCCAATCTGTCTAAAAACTCCACCACATTTTCCATGCCGTCAATAGCCAAACTGCGCCCCCGGAAGTATTGTTTTTCGGTTCCCGAAAGCGACCATTTCACAGAATCGGGACTCATATTGGCAAATTGTTTCGATAATTTGGAATCTTTTTTCTCTATCAGAGTTTTTGAAACCAAATTGAACACTTCTTTCATGTCGATAGTGCCGTAAATAGGGGAAACTTTTTCTCCAACAGGCGCTTTGGCAGCTACAATTTTTGCAGCACACGCCGTGATGTAGTAAATATTAATATTATCGGGATTGATATTTTCTTTGGCCTTGGATTTACGCAGATAAAGTGCGGCGATATCAAGCGGAGCTTTTATTTGCAAAATCTGATCGGTGAGCGAATGATAATAAACCTGTATAAGCCGCACAATTGCAGGACAAAACGAGCCGATAATCGGGCGAAGGGAGTAATCTGTTTCATCAACAATCTTGTCGTAGATATCTTTCATAAAATCGACCGCCTGCTCCACTTCAAAAACTTCATCAAAACCAATTTGCTTCACCGCATCTAAAATTTCTGAAGCGGTATGTTCTGAAGGAAATTGCCCGATAAAAACCGATGGAACCAATGCAATACGATAAGCATCGTGTTTTACAACCGACAAGCCATCGTCTTCCACATAAATCGCTCCCACAGGGCAAACACGATAACACTCGCCACAATCTACACACCGCTCGGGCATAATATCGGCATGCCCCACAATTATGCGAATGGCCTGTGTGGGACAAACCTGCATACAATGCGAACAACCGATACATTGATCTGTATCAATCTGAATGGCGTGTGTGTAATTTCGATCTTTCATATTAATTGACTGTTGGCTATTTTGCCAAAAGCTAAAACATCACCATCATCTCCAGCGTAGTTCCTTCTCCAGGAACGGATGTAAGATGCATTTCATCGGTATTGCGTTTTATATTAGGCAATCCCATCCCCGCACCAAATCCCATTTGACGAACTTCGTCCGAAGCCGTGGAAAAGCCTTCTTCCATAGCTTTTTCTATATTTTCGATGCCGGGACCTTCGTCTGCCAGCAGTATCTTTATTTTTTGTGCATCTAATTCAACTTTCATCACTCCCTTGTATGCATGTGCCACTACGTTAACCTCAGCTTCATACAGCGCAACGGCAATGCGACGGACAATTTTCGGATCAATATTAAGCTGCTTAAGCATTTTTTTTATATCGGAACTTGCTTTTCCGGCCGAGCTAAAATCCCCACCTTGTATATCGTACTCAAACTGCATGTTAAAAAATAGGCTTTATTCCATTGCTGTATAACCGCCCGGAAACTTCAAAGAGCGTGAGCGGAGTTGTGATAAGCGAAATATTGTTTTCAATGGCAAGATCTATCATATCATTGGTAACTTTTTTATCGCGGGCAAAAATTATACATTCGATATTCGACATTTCAGCCGTTCGTAAAGTTTGAACAGTTGATAAACCGGTAATGAGTATTGTTTTTTCCATATGGAAACGCAACACATCGCTCATCAGGTCGGAAGAGAAAGCAAACTCCAACTGGGGCGGCACATCAGATTTGTGCACGATGCTTCCTTCTATTAATTGGTTTACTTTACTTAATTCCATGGCGTTGCTTTTCCTTGATAATTCTTGGCATTTTCAGACACATTTAAAACTGCTTTTCACTTTCAGTTTAAAACTAAATAATGTTAACCCATATGACATTACAACGAAACTCTCTAAATTAATAGCTTTTTCGCAGCAAGAATACTCCTTTAAAAAGGCAATTGCTTTTCAGCCTAATATTCAATGGATTAATTTGTTACAAAAATATATAAAAAATCAACATTTAAAGAAAAATTTCCTTACTTATTTTGCCACAACTTGCTATTTAGAACAATTCCAGAATACCAATTTTTAAAAATTCGTTTTTAATATCTGAGAAACAAAAATATGGAAACACAGAGGAAGTAAGCGATATATTTTGTACTTTTGCATACTATATTGCAAACGCAAAAAATACACATCAATATGCATCATTTAGAACTTAGTGAACAGGAGATAATCCGCAGACAAAGTTTAGACGAATTAAGAAGTTTAGGAATAGAACCTTATCCGGCAGCACTTTACGAAGTAAACGCTCACTCAACCGATATAAAAGAAGAGTTTAACGACGAGAAGAAACGTCCCGTTAGTATCGCCGGTCGCATCATGAGCCGTCGCATCATGGGCAAGGCTTCGTTTATCGAACTTCAAGACTCAAAAGGAAGAATTCAGGTTTATATCACGCGCGACGATATTTGTCCCGGCGAAGACAAAGAACTTTATAACACTGTTTTCAAAAAGCTACTTGATATTGGCGATTTCATTGGTATTACCGGATTTGTTTTTCGCACGCAAATGGGCGAAATTTCAGTACATGCAGAATCGCTTACCGTGCTTGCCAAGTCGCTGAAACCACTTCCAATAGTAAAAATGAAAGATGGCGTAGCATACGATAAGTTCAACGATCCCGAACTTCGTTATCGCCAACGCTACGTGGATTTGGTAGTAAACGATGAAGTAAAAGATATCTTCATCAAACGAACCCACATTTTCAACGCCATGCGCGAATTTATCAACAAATCCGGCTACTTGGAAGTTGATACTCCCGTTTTACAAAGCATTCCCGGTGGAGCCGCCGCTCGTCCGTTCATCACGCACCACAATGCGTTAGACATGCCGCTCTATCTCCGTATCGCCAACGAACTGTATCTGAAACGCCTTATTGTGGGCGGATTTGAAGGTGTTTACGAATTTTCGCGCGATTTTCGCAACGAGGGGATGGACAGAACTCACAACCCTGAGTTCACGGTAATGGAAATCTATGTTTCCTACAAAGATTACAAGTGGATGATGGAGTTTACCGAGCAAATGTTAGAATATATCGCCATAAAGGTTTTGGGAACTACAAAAGTAAAAATGGGTGATAAAGAAATAGATTTTAAAGCGCCGTACAAACGAGTTACCATGCTCGATTCCATTAAGGAGCATACCGGAATCGATATCGCCGGAATGAACGAAGCACAGCTGCGCGAAGTTTGCAAAGAACTGAATATTGAAGCCGATGACACAATGGGTAAAGGCAAACTTATTGATGAAATTTTCGGCGAGAAATGCGAGGGAAACTACATTCAGCCTACATTTATTATCGACTATCCCATCGAAATGTCACCGCTTTGCAAACGCCACAGATCTAATCCCGAACTTACAGAACGTTTCGAATTGATGGTAAACGGCAAGGAAATAGCGAACGCTTATTCGGAGTTAAACGACCCGATTGATCAACGCGAACGCTTTGAAGAACAGCTTCGTTTATCAGAAAAAGGTGATGATGAAGCCATGTTTATAGATCAGGATTTCCTGCGTGCCCTGGAATATGGCATGCCACCCACATCGGGAATGGGAATCGGCATGGACAGGCTCACAATGCTGCTTACGGGACAAACAACCATTCAAGAAGTATTACTATTCCCGCAAATGCGTCCCGAAAAAACAGCCAAAAAAGATTCGGCTACAGCATATACCGCCATCGGCATTCCCGAAGAGTGGATTCCCATTATTCAAAAAGCGGGATATACCGAGGTGAGGCAACTAAAAGAAGTCAATCCCAACAAACTGCATCAAGAGATTTGTGGATTGAACAAAAAACTCAAAATGGAATTGAACAATCCTATCCCCGAAGAGGTTAAAACATGGGTAGAGAATGCAATAAACTCGCAATAAACTCTTTATCCAACAATAAAATAAAAAATGAGTTCACTCGGAAAAATAGCCATCCTTGGCGGTGGAACATGGGCAACTGCACTCGCTAAAATCGTATTGATGAATGAAAAGCACATCAACTGGTTTATTCGTCGAGACGATCAGATAGAAGGGTTCTACAAACTCGGCCGCAATCCCAATTACCTGACGAACGTGAAGTTCAATCTTGCCCAGATCACTTTCTACTCCAATATTGAAAAGGCCATCAAGGACTCCGACACTATTATTATTGCTATTCCTTCGCCTTACGTGAAGCAATATATGCGTAAAATATGGATGAGCAGTAGTTTTAAAGGAAAATTTGTAATCTCTGCTGTTAAAGGCATGATTCCTAATGACAATATTGTGCTGAGCGAATACTTAATGAACAGCTTTAAAATTCCTCTGGAAAATATCGGAGTAATTTCCGGTCCTTGTCACGCGGAAGAAGTGGCGCTCGAACGACTTTCTTTTCTCACCGTAGCCAGCAAAGATACAGCAAAAGCAAGCAGTCTCTCGGAAGCCATACGCTCACGCATTATGAACACATCCGTTTCAAACGACGTTGTTGGGACTGAATTGGCGGCAGTTCTTAAAAATATTTACGCCATTATTTCAGGAGTTTGTTCGGGTTTACAATACGGCGATAACTTTCAAGCGGTATTGATGACATACTGCGCCAAAGAGATGAAAACCTTCCTTGATGCCATTGTACCGATGGAAAGATGCATTTGTGAACCACATTATTTAGGCGATATGCTTGTTACAGGATATTCGCAATTCAGCCGCAACAGAACGCTGGGAACAATGATTGGGAAAGGCTATTCCGTTAAAAGCGCACAATTGGAAATGGAAATGATTGCCGAAGGATATTATGGAGCCAAATGTATTCATGAAATGAGCAAACGGTTTAAGGTAAACATACCTATCGTACAAACGGTTTACGAAATTCTGTACGAGAAACTTCGCCCCCAAACCGCAATAAAACAACTGATCGAGAATTTTTGAATAAAAACATATAAATAAAATGGATACATTAAAGTTAGTCATTAATCATGTATATGATTTCGTGCCGGAAAAAGACATTTTGCAACAGGCAAACAATGCAACTGCGGCAAACAAAGCATTACATGACGGATCGCGTGCCGGAAACGACTTTTTAGGTTGGGTAAATCTTCCCTCATCGTTTACCGAAGATTTCATTCGTGAAATTGAAGACACTGCCACTGTGCTTCGCACCCGATGTGACGTGGTTGTGGTAGTTGGAATCGGTGGAAGTTACTTGGGAGCAAAAGCGGTAATTGATGCACTTTCCAACTCTTTTGACTGGTTGCAACACGAACGAAAAAATCCGGTCATTTTATATGCCGGCAACAATATCGGAGAAGACTATCTTCACGAACTCTCCGAATATCTCGAAAAAAAACAATTCGGAATCATCAATATATCCAAATCGGGAACAACAACAGAACCGGCCATCGCATTCAGAATACTCAAAGATTTACTTATTGCTAAAATCGGTAGAGAAGAAGCTTGCAAAAGAATTGTTGCCATAACCGATGAATCAAAAGGCGCTTTGCGCACACTTGCCAATACCGAAGGATACAAAACTTTTGTTATTCCCAATGATGTAGGCGGACGCTACTCCGTTCTCACACCCGTTGGTTTACTGCCTATCGCGGTTGCGGGAATAAATATTCGCAAACTTCTTCAAGGTGCGAAAGACATGGAAGAAGCCACCGGATCCGATACTTTATACGAAGTAAATTTACCTGCTATTTATGCAGCTATTCGCAACGAACTTTATAAAAAAGGTAAGAAAATAGAAATTCTGGCAAACTACAATCCAAAACTGCATTATTTTGCTGAATGGTGGAAACAACTATATGGCGAAAGCGAAGGAAAAGAAGGTAAAGGAATTTTTCCGGCTGCTGTAGATTTTACTACCGATTTACATTCCATGGGACAATGGATTCAGGAAGGTGAACGTACTATTTTCGAAACTGTTTTATCGATAAAAGAACCAAAAGAAAATGTGAAAATCCCGCACGATGATGCCAATCTCGACGGACTCAACTTCCTGAAAGGAAAACGCGTGGATGAAGTGAATAAAATGGCAGAACTGGGCACACGTATCGCTCACGTGGATGGCGGCGTTCCCAATATCTTAATCGAAATTCCAAAATTATCGGAATATTACATCGGTCAACTAATTTATTTCTTCGAAAAAGCCTGTGGCATAAGCGGCTATATGCTTGGAGTGAATCCGTTTAATCAGCCGGGCGTAGAAGATTACAAGCGAAATATGTTTGCTTTGCTCGAAAAGCCGGGATACGAAGCGGAAACCAGAGCAATAAAGGAAAGGTTGTAAGAAGATATTAACTAAAAGTATCGGGCAAGCGAAAGGTTGTCCGATTTTTTTGTATATTTGAGGAAAAATATGACAAAATGAAAGCAGCATTACAATTAGATTTTACTTATGACCAAATTCTTACACTCGTAAAGCAACTCTCCCCTAAAGAACAGGAACGTTTAGGCAAAGAGTTGGCTGTCAGTGAATATCTATCATCACCTCCTTGTCGGTTCACAGTTCAAGAATTGCAGTCGGAAATAAAAAATGCGTTGAATGAAGCGGAACAAGGATATGGCTGTTCACAGGATGAGCTGCGTGCAAATTTTTTCTCAAATGAATGAAATTATTTGGCTCCCAACAGCACAAAAACATTTGCATGCAATCTATAATTGGCTCGCAGAACGGAGTGAAACAGCTGCAACCCGATTATTTAATGATATTCTAAATGAAACAGAGCGTCTTACTGATTTTCCGGAAATTGCTAAAAAGGAACCAATATTAAAAGATTTCACCAAAGAGTTTCGAGCTTTAGTAGTAAGAAAAAACTTCAAAATAATCTACTATATACAGGCTGATAAAGTTTATATTTCAGCTGTTTGGGATTGTCGCCAAGACCCCAGTAAACTACAATTTTAAAAATGACACAACTTTTCAAAAACTACCTCAAGCAAAACAACTATACACACTTCGATTTAAAAGCTATCCTTTTCGATATGGATGGCGTGCTTTACGATTCCATGTCGGCTCATGCCAAATCGTGGCAGCAAACTATGGAAGAGTTAGGACTAAAAACAAATCTTGCAGAATTTTATCTACACGAAGGCAGAACCGGAGCCTCAACCATTGATATTCTTTTTCAACGAAATTTAAACAGAAGTGCAACGGAAGAAGAGATTCAAAGAATTTACAAAAGAAAAAGTGAGCTTTTCGTAAAATACAATACAGGCAACATTATTCCAAAAGCCAAAGAAGCACTTGATTTTGTAAAATCAAAAAGATTATTGCCTGTCTTGGTAACCGGCTCGGGACAGCCATCGCTGTTGGAGAGATTGGATAAAAATTTCCCAAACATTTTCACCTCCAAAACTATGGTTACAGCTTTTGACGTAAAAATCGGCAAGCCACATCCCGAACCCTTTTTAATGGGACTGCAAAAAGGAGGTAATTTAGCACCTAATCAGGCATTAGCAATTGAAAATGCACCGTTGGGGACGGAATCTGCTAGTAAAGCCGGAATTTTCACTATCGGAGTTAATACAGGTCCGCTCAATGATGAAATTCTTGAAAATGCCGGAGCAAAATTGGTTTTCCACTCAATGTCGGAATTACTGGATAAATTCCCTGAGATTTTGGATATCACATCAGCAGTAAAAGTTAGAATTGGACATTAAGAAACTGTTTTGAATTTTTTCAGACCATGTTTTTAGCTGTTTTTTGATGGATTTGGGCTTTCATTTCGAATTATATAGCGGGCTATTTGAAAGAAAGGAAAGTTCAAAAACGCGAAAAAGAGCAAAAAACAGTCTGAAAGAATCAGAAAATAAGAATAAAATAAGATTTGTAAAATTCAAAACAGTTTCTTAGACATATTGCGAATAATCTTTTTTATATCTTTGTAATTCACAAACCAAATCCGCTTAATATGAATATAAACGAATACGGATTTATCAGGGTGGCAGCCGCATCGCCAAAGGTGAAAGTTGCCGATTGCGATTACAATGTTTCGGAAATAAAATCGATGATTGACGTTGCCGAAAAAGAAAACGTTCAAATCATATGTTTTCCCGAGCTGAGCATTACATCGTACACATGTGCCGATTTGTTTTTTCAAACGGCATTACAACAAAAAGCCGTTGAATCACTGCTCAACTTAACCGGCTTCATGAAGAACAAACCGTCGATAATTGCTATCGTTGGACTTCCGTTGCTGGTGGAAAACAGCTTGTACAACGTAGCTGCGGTTATTTCGCATGAAGGCATTTTGGGTTTTATTCCGAAAACACATATTCCCAACAACAACGAGTTTTACGAAAAACGCTGGTTTGCCGGAAGTGGTGATTTGAACGATTTCTTCGTCGAAATAAACGGAGAAAGTATTCCTATTTCCGCTAACAGAATGATTTTTCATACTCCATTTGCTTCCTTCGGAATTGAAATTTGCGAAGACCTCTGGATGCCCGTTCCCCCATCATCAAAACTTGCAATGCAAGGAGCCGATATAATTTTCAACCTATCGGCAAGTAATGAGTTGGTGGGTAAAAATGAATACCGGAAATCGTTGATATTGCAACAATCCGGCCGCTCCAATACTGCATATATATATGCTTTAGCCGGATGTGGCGAATCATCCACAGATCTTGTCTTTTCCGGCGCCACAACCATTGCCGAAAACTCCAAACTCCTTGCCGAAGGCAAACGCTTCTCGTTTGAGAATGAGATGATAATTTCCGATATCGATATATCGGCGTTACGAAGCGATCGGTTAAAAAACACCAATTTCTTATCCTCACAAGACGAATCGATTCAGGAAATAGAATGTGATCTGGAACCGGTTTCCGTGGAGAAAATGTACCGTAAATTTAATCCGCATCCGTTTATTCCATCGCCGAAAAAAGAAGAAGAATATCTGAGTGAAGTTTTCAACATTCAAACAGTTGGATTAGCAAAACGATTGCAACACACAGGAATAAAAACAGTAGCCATCGGAATTTCAGGTGGGTTGGATTCTACTCTAGCATTGTTGGTTACTACAAAAACTTTCGACATTCTTGGGCTTCCACGCGAAAATATCATCGGTATTACCATGCCGGGATTTGGCACCACCGGAAGAACATACAACAATGCGATGGAATTAATGAAATCGGTTGGTGTAACGGTGAAAGAAATTTCAATTGTAGATGCCGTCACACAACACCTAAAAGATATTGAACACGACATCACCCTACACGACGTCACCTACGAAAATGCTCAAGCGCGTGAGCGCACACAGATTTTGATGGATTATGCCAACAAAACAAATGGGTTGGTGGTGGGAACCGGAAATTTATCGGAGCTGGCGCTAGGTTGGGCAACGTATAACGGCGACCACATGTCGATGTACGGCGTGAACGCGAGCGTTCCAAAAACGTTGGTAAAAACGCTGGCCCGCTGGATTGCCGACACGCAAATGGACGAAAAATCTCGAAAAATTCTCCACGATATCCTCGACACTCCGTTCAGTCCCGAACTGCTGCCTGCCGATAACGAAGGAAAAATCGCCCAAAAAACCGAAAACTTCGTTGGTCCGTACGAATTACACGACTTTTTCTTGCATCGGATGCTTCGCTACGGAGATTCCCCAAAAAGAATATATTTCATTGCTCAACAAGCATTTATCAATATTTATTCGTCGGAAGAAATCTTGAAATGGCTGAAAGTTTTTTATAAACGTTTTTTCGCTCAGCAGTTTAAACGTTCCTGTATGCCCGATGGGCCTAAAGTAGGTTCCATCAATCTTTCGCCTCGCGGCGATTGGCGAATGTCGAGCGATGCGGTGGCGAAGGTGTGGTTGGAGCAGCTTGGATAGCGGGTTTCGGGTTACATGGTTAGGCATAAGACCAATGCATTGCTAAGCGAAATACGATATTTAGTGAATCTTTTTGTCTTAGCCCTTTTGTGGTAAGAAGTACTTTTTGACGTTAATTCAAAACTTGAAGTCGCAAATTGCGACATCAAATTGGAAAACATATAAAATGAAGTAATGAAAAGCAGAAATATCATTTTAAGAAAACAGATATGGAATTAACTGTAATTCAAAACTTAATCTACGAAATCAGGGGACAAAAAGTCATGATCGACCGAGATTTGGCGGAAATGTACGGCGTAGAAACAAGAGTTTTGATTCAATCAATAAAAAGAAATATAGATCGCTTCCCTAATGATTTCATGTTTCAATTAACCGAAAATGAATTTCAAAATTGGAGATCACAAATTGTGATGTCCAAATCCATTAAAATGGGATTGAGGCGGCGACCTTATGTTTTTACAGAGTTAGGGGTGGCGATGTTAAGTAGTGTTCTTAACTCAAAAACGGCTATTCAAATTAATATGAGCATCATGCGCGCCTTTGTTTTTGTGCGAAATATATTATCAAACCCACCTATCGACAAAGTTTCCGAACTTCAAAAAGAAGTAAAAGAAATGAAGAATTATATGGAAGAAGTTTTCGCTGATTATAATGATATAAACGAGGATACGCGCGTGCAACTGGAACTCATCAATCAATCATTGGCTGAATTACAAGTTCATAAAGAAGCCATTACCAGACCACGTAAATCTATTGGATATATTCAGCAGGCTAATAAAAAATAATTTCACTTATTCAAGACTCAGAACTCAAAATGCAACAACTTACCAAGCTATTCACTCAATATACAGGAAAGTCAAACCCCGAAATAGAACCCTTACCCTCGTCGGGTTCCAACAGAAGATATTACCGGTTAAAACAAGATGACGTCTCTATCATAGGTGTGTATGGACAATCTAAAGAAGAGAACCACGCTTTTATCGAACTATCACGCCATTTTCACAAGCGACAATTGAATACTCCTCGAGTTTTGGCAGTTTCGAATGATAAAATGTTTTATATTCAGGAAGATTTGGGAGATACGGTTCTGTTCGATACCATAAAAGCCGGAAGGCTAACGGGCGTTTTCAGTGCCCAGGAAAAAGAGCTTTTGCATAAAACCGTTGCACAGCTAGCGGATTTTCAGGTGTTGGGAGCTAAAGAACTGGATTTTAGTGTATGCTATCCCCAAGCCGAATTTAATAATCGTTCGGTTTACTGGGATTTGAACTATTTTAAATACAACTTTCTGAAAACTACCGAAATGGAATTTCAGGAAGATTTGTTGGAAAACGATTTCGATAAACTGGCACAAAACCTGCTTCAAGATGAGTCGGATACTTTTTTGTATCGTGATTTTCAGTCACGCAATGTGATGCTTGTAGATGGAAATCCTTACTTTATCGATTATCAGGGTGGTCGAAAAGGTCCGGTATATTACGACGTGGCTTCGTTTTTGTGGCAGGCAAAAGCCAATTTCTCCGATGATTTACGCGATGAACTCATTAAAACATATATCTCCTCGCTAAAAAAGTACAGAGAAGTTGACGAAGCAAAATTCATTAAAAAACTTCGTTTATTTGTATTATTTCGCACTTTGCAAGTACTTGGCGCTTATGGATTCAGGGGTTATTTCGAAAAGAAACCGCATTTTATCCAGAGCATTCCGTTTGCGCTTAATAACCTTCGCGAACTGCTAAAAGACGGATTCGATGAATATCCGTATCTGACGAAGATACTGCATGAAATGATTAATTTAAAGCAGTTTGCCGATTCGCAAAAGCGTGAGCTTGAAGTCAGAGTTTTTAGTTTTGCATATAAAAAAGGAATACCTAACGATGTATCGGGAAATGGCGGTGGATACGTGTTCGATTGTCGCGCCATCAATAATCCGGGCAAATTTGAGCGATACAATAGTGTAACGGGATTAGATGAATCGGTTATTAAGTTCTTGGAAGACGACGGCGAAATGAAGATATTCTTAGACAATATTTATCCGCTCGTGGACAGCCACGTGAAGCGATATATTGAAAGAGATTTCACCAATCTTATGGTTTCATTCGGTTGTACCGGTGGACAGCACCGATCGGTTTATGCCGCGCAAAAAATGGCGGAACATATCTCTAAAAAATTCGGAATAAAAGTATCGCTGGTGCATAGGGAACAAAATCTGGAGCAGGAATTTAAAAGTAGATAAGTCTGGTATGGGGTATGGTGTTTGGGGTATGAGGTATGAGGTGTGAGGTTGATTGTGTAATACTTTTTTTATTGACAACTATGGTTTTTAGAAAATTAGAGATTTATCAAGTAGCTTACGAGCTATTCTTAAAAACGCATAGAACTTCTTTTAAATTACCGAAGTACGAGTTATACGAATTGGGTTCTCAACTCAGGAGATCATCCGAATCGGTAGTTGCCAACATTGTTGAGGGATACGGACGAAACAGATATAAACAGGAATACATCAGGTTTCTTGTTTTTTCACATTCAAGTAATAACGAAACTTTTTTGCATCTCGAAGAAATAATAGATCTTTATCCCAAAACAAGTGAGCCCTTTAAAGAGCTTCAAACACAATATGATATATTAGGAGCCCGAATCAACAAATATATTCAATATGTTGAAAAAAACTGGAACGACTTCAAATAATCTCCCAAACCTCAGAACTCAAACCCCAAACCACATATCCCAAATATGAAAGCAATAATTTTCGCCGCTGGTCTCGGCACACGCCTGAAACCAATTACCGATACAATGCCGAAGGCAATGGTGCCGATCGCAGGGAAGCCACTTTTGTGGCATACTATCCAAAAATTGAAAGCGTCCAGTTTCGATGAAATAATCATCAACGTACATCATTTTGCGGATCAAATTATCGATTATGTAAAAGCCAATAACAGTTTTGGTATTCGTATTGAGTTTTCTGATGAGCGTGAAAAGCTTCTCGACACAGGTGGAGGAATAAAAAAAGCCTCTTGGTTTTTTGATGACAACAAACCATTTTTAATTCACAACGTAGATATTCTTTCGAATATAGATTTACGAAACCTTTACGAAATTCACACCCAAAATAATTCTATAGCTACACTTGTAGTTAGCGAGCGAGAAACATCGCGTTATTTTCTTTTCAACGAAAACAATCATCTCGTGGGATGGATAAACGAAAAAACAGGAGAAATAAAATCACCGTATTCCAATCTTGACAGCAGTATATACAGAAAATTAGCCTTTTCCGGAATTCATATCATTCATCCACAGATTTTTTCCTACTTCAATCTTTTTCCTGACAAATTTTCAATCGTAGATTTCTATTTATCTATTTGTGACAAAGAAAAAATACACGGATATATTCCAAAAAGTTTACAACTTATTGATGTTGGAAAAATCACCTCTATTACTGAAGCTGAAAACTTCATAAAATAACTACTGCACTTTATCATCACTGTCCAACAGGATATTTCCTTTCAACTTTAAACCATCTTATAGCTTTTCTGTAAAAGATTGCTATGTGAGATAGTTTAGAAACCAAACAGCTCTATATTTTATAAACCACCTCAATTTTAATTAATTTTTTTATTAAAAAAAACTTTTCTAATACTACATAAGGGCAATTTAATATCAACAATCCCTCAAAAATATATTGAATATTCTTCATTTTTAAACTTAAATCTTCATTTTCTTTTGTTTTTACAAATTATTCCACTAGTTCTGCTTTATTAAAATTATTTACTATATATTTGCTAGATATTATTAACATTAACTATTGCATCACCTTTTATTATTCAATACAGCATGGTTTTTCATAATATTTCTTATTCAATATATAATAGATGGAGTTGACAAAATTAGAACAACTATATAAGAGTGAATTGCTAAATAATGTAATCCCTTTTTGGCTCGAAAAATCACAAGACAAAGAGTTTGGTGGTTATTTCACTTGCCTCGATCGCAAAGGCGATGTGTTTGATACCGATAAATTCATCTGGCTGCAAGGACGCCAAGTATGGATGTTTTCCATGCTATACAACAATGTAGAAAAACGGCAAGAATGGCTCAACTGCGCTATTCAAGGCGGAGAGTTTCTAAAAAAATATGGGCACGACGGCAACCTCAATTGGTATTTTTCGCTCACACGCGATGGCAAACCAATTATCGAACCATACAATATTTTCTCTTACACTTTTGCTACAATGGCTTTTGGACAATTGAGCAAAGCAACGGGCAATAAAGAATATGCCGATATTGCAAAAAGAACGTTCGATATTATTCTTTCGAAACGCGATAACCCAAAAGGAAAATGGGATAAATCCTACACCGGAACACGTAACCTGAAATCGTTTTCACTGCCAATGATTCTTTGCAACCTCGCCCTTGAAATTGAACATTTACTCGATGATAAATTCCTTAAAAAAACTATCGACGAGTGTCTTCATGAGGTGCTGGAAGTATTTTATCGTCCCGAATTGGGTGGAATTATTGTAGAAAATGTGAATACCGACGGCTCACTTTCCGATACATTCGAGGGACGATTAATAAATCCGGGGCACGCCATAGAAGCCATGTGGTTTATTATGGATTTGGGCGTACGGCTCAATCGTCCAGAACTCATCGAAAAAGCCGTAAAAATCACGCTAAAAATGCTCGATTACGGCTGGGACAAACAACATGGCGGCATCTTCTACTTTATGGATCGGAAAGGATTTCCACCCCAACAATTAGAATGGGATCAAAAGCTATGGTGGGTACACATCGAAACACTTATTTCGCTCATCAAAGGATATCAACTGACAAAATCGGAAGAGTGTTTAACATGGTTTTTTAAAATTCACGATTACACGTGGTGCCATTTCAAAGACACCGAATATCCCGAGTGGTGGGGCTATCTCAATCGTCGAGGAGAAGTTTCATTAGATCTAAAAGGCGGAAAGTGGAAAGGGTGCTTTCATGTGCCAAGAGGATTATTTCAGGTGTGGAAAGCATTTGAAGAAATCAATAAGAAAAGCTATCAGTAGAAAACACTTGTTTTAAAAAATATTACTATGAGAAAAATACACTTTACCGTTATATTACTTCTAACATTTTTGCTGTTTTGTTGTAGTATCGACAAGAATAAAACAGACTTGCATCTCCTGCCCAAACCACAATCGTTAACTTTGGGAAATCAAGAGCACAAGTTGACAAACAGGCAAATCGAGCCATCGCTGATAAGCGAAAAGCTGGTTGCCGAGATTGCGGAAGCAAAAGTAAATCCAGATGAAGCCTATCGGCTAAGAATTACCACGGACAGCGTTCTAATCGAAGCTACAAGCGAAAAAGGAATCTTTTGGGCGCAGCAAACGTTGGCACAAATCGTAGAATCGTCCGATGGAAAATCAGTTCCTACGCTCGAAATAACCGATTATCCAGCTTTTCGCATCCGCGGATTTATGCACGATATTGGCCGCAGTTACATGTCGGTGGGTGAAATAAAAAAGCACATTCGCCTGCTTTCAAAATACAAAATCAACGTTTTCCACTGGCATCTGGCCGAAAACCAAGGCTGGCGATTGGAAAGCAAAGTCTTTCCACAACTCAATGACAGCACCCACTTCGAACGTCATCACGGACAATTCTACACCATTGCCGAAGCACACGAAATTGCGGATTATTGTCGTCAGCACAACATGCTGCTTATTCCCGAAGTGGATATGCCGGGGCACAGCGCGGCGTTTATTCGTGCCATGGGCGTGGATATGCAGTCGGCAAAAGGGATGGAAATCCTGAAAAAACTGATGACGGAAGTCTGCACCGAAGTATTTCCCGATGCGCCCTACATCCATATCGGAACGGATGAAGTGCAATTTACCAATCCCACTTTCGTACCCGAAATGGTGGCATATATTCGCGCCATGGGCAAAAAAGTAATTTCGTGGAATCCCGGTTGGAATTACAAACCCGGCGAAATCGATATGACACAGCTTTGGAGCTATCGTGGAAAAGCCCAACCCGGTATTCCCGCCATCGATTCGCGCTTTCACTACATCAATCACTTCGATGCTTTTGCCGATATTGTGGCATTGTACAACAGTCGCATCGCCGATGTAGAGCAAGGAAGCGACGACATTGCCGGCGGAATCATCGCTATTTGGACCGACCGACTTCTGCCCAACGATGAGCAAATTATCCTGCAAAACAATCTCTATCCGTCGATGCTTGCCTTTGCCGAAAGGGCTTGGTTAGGCGACGGAAGCGAATATTACGATAAAAATGGAACCAACATACCCACCGACGAAAACGACCCGATTTTCAAAAAATTTGTCGATTTCGAGAACCGGATGCTTTGGCATAAAAACCATACATTTGCAAACGAGCCATTTGCCTATGTTCGTCAAACCAACGTAAAATGGCGCATAACCGCCGCATTTCCCAACGGTGGCAATCTGCTGAAATCATTCCCGCCCGAAACCGAAGTTGCCGATACATATCGTTATAACGATAGTACTTACGCTTCGCGCGATGCCGTGGGTGCCGGAATTTACCTGCGCCACGTATGGGGAAAACTTGTTCCAACATTCTACGCCGAACCAAAAGAGAATCATACCGCATACGCTTACACGTGGGTCT